>CADCOE010000038.1 GCA_902802985.1 uncultured Ruminococcus sp. | reverse complement strand
TTTGCATAATCATAAGTGCCGATGATTGGGGGGTATAGCTCAGCTGGGAGAGCGCTTGAATGGCATTCAAGAGGTCAGCGGTTCGATCCCGCTTATCTCCACCAACTAAACCGGCCGCCCTTGCGGCAAAAAACACATTGTTGTGTCCCGCACAAGTCTTTGCAGGCTTGCTGTTGGGACTTTTGTTTTGTGTTTTATTGAGATCAAATCACATAAATCAAAAACTGAAAATAAATAACAAGGACTGCCGTGTGACAGTCCTTGTTATTTATTTTCCAGCCAATCTATGATTTTTGGAATATCTTCTTCACGAAATCCGTGATGATCGTCATCGTGTATGATAAAGGTGCAGGCCGTGGAGTCTTTGAGTTTGTCGTAAATAGGCTGTGCCTGAGTGTCAAAATTCGCTTTGGTATCCCCTTTGCTGTGAATGAGCAGCACAGGTATTTTTATCTCGTCAGCCCAGTATAAGGAGGATCTCTTTTCATATTCCTCGGGCATTTCTTCGGGACTGCCACCTATGCAGGTGCACAAAGCACTCTGTACATCCTCACGTTCTTCGTATGCTTTGAACATATCACAAATAGATGAAGCAACAAGTATCTTTTTGATCCTTTTATCTCGACGAGCCGCCATATAGGTCATCATACCGCCCCTTTTTCTTTGCCATTACCGGTCATAGTTTGTTTGCAAATTACTTCAAAATGTTCTTGTTGTCATAGTACTTTTGATCGGTGAAATCAAGCTCCTTGTCGTCTTCAAGATTGCCGTCACTCATTTTGAACATATGTTTTCCTGCAGTATAACTGTGATTTGCGTTCATTCTTTTAACAATTACGCCCACAGCGATAAAAATAATTCCGCATACAATAAATTCCCAGTTCATAATTGTGCCTCCTTGTTTTTGTTTGACGCTGCCATAACAGCCGATACACTCGAAATATAAAAAATTTTTTATCACCTACTTTCTGTTAATTTATACGATAATAGTACCATAATCTCTGAAAAATAAAATGAGAGAAATTTTATTTTTTTAAAAGTAAAAATCGAAAATTGGCTACTTAAATACTTATAACAGTAATTGCTGAACAATAAAGGCAAAAACGAAGATTTTTTGACGAGAAATAACGGAGATGAAACGCAGTGTCAGGTGGTACAGTTTCGATAATCGTGGGCGGTCTTATGCTGCTGTTTCGATTGAAAGTGCCTGCGTATAACTGCGAGAAGGAAAGTGTTAGGCGCTCCCAATGGCGATGGCTTAGCAGACATAGCTGACGCACCGATGGTCTCCTGTTGCGATGCACAATTTGCCGCAAATGCATATTATGTAAGTAGTATGTAGATGGGGTGAGAGAAAGTGAGTTGGTGCGGAATTGTACTGCTGTCTGCAGCATTGAGTGTGGATGCCCTGAGTATAGGAGCATCATGCGGCTTTTCGAAAATCAAAATGCCATGGTCGGCAAAGATGATCGTTATGACTGTGTCTGTGATAGTGACAGCGTGTGCTGTGCTGTGCGGTGTTTTACTGGGGGATGTTTTGCCGGAATTCGCAGCCAGAATTGTTGGTGCGGTTTTGCTGGCAGCTGTCGGACTGTATGTGGCTGTCGGCGGAGACAGCAAAAAATCACAACACAACCCTCAGAAAAAATCTAAAAATGCCTTGACGGTTTCTGCGGAGATCTTGAGTAACTCCGCAGAATGTGACATTGATCGTTCCGGTGTACTCGATCATATCGAGGCAGTTTTGGTGGGGCTGGCGTTGTCGGCAGACTCCTTCGGGGCAGGAATCGGTGCAGGGGTTGCCGGCAGGGCGGCTTTTGCTGTACCGTTGGTATGCGGTGTGTTTCAGACGATTTTTTTATGTATAGGGGAACAGTTTGCCAGAAAAATTGGTTCTATTAAACCTGTTCGGCAAAAATATCTTAATTTGTTGTCGGGCAGCATTATGGTGATAACAGCGGTACTGCGGCTTGTGTTTTGAAATAATACAAATGGTATAAATAAAATATACAAATAGTAGTATTAAGTGATCGGCAAGGGCAAGATTTTGTTGATCACGGGAAGGGACAGGGAACGATTGTGTTCTCTGTTTTTTCTTTTTTGAAAACAAATTTTAACACGATTGCACAAAACAAACTGTGAAATATTATACAATCGGTACGAATTTTGTCGGGTTCTCACTTTGTGTATTTTGACATAAAAGTGTCCACGCAGAAGATAAAAATGTATTTTTAAAGTTTTACAAGACCGAAAATTTACAGCTTGGAAATAATTTTTTCATTTCTGTTCAAAATCCAATAGTCGAAATGCACAATGATCGTATTGTTTTATTGCACATAAATTTTAATTAATTTTTGTAATAAACATAAAAAAGATATTATTGTAATGTTAAAATATACAAATGATATTGCAATATTTTATTAATATGAATAAAAATAACAATATCCCGTTGAAATTGAACAAAGCGTATGATATTATTAATACAGTGGCAAAAGAATGCCGTGCTTTTGTGTGCCGACAAAAGTCAGCAGTTAGCATTCGGATGCCGTCGGGCACATGGGGTGCATATAAAAATTTAAATTTTTATGAAAGAGGGATTTTTAACTATGGTTAGTAAATCAAAAAAGATTGTTGCTCTTGTACTCACAGCAATGATGGCTGCAACATCACTTGCAGGCTGTGCGACAGGTTCCACTACTACGAGTTCTACGGCTCCTGCAGCTTCTACAGCAGAGTCCACAGGCAGTACAGAAACAGTAAGTGCTGTGGATGTTGACAGCGATGAAGTAATGACACAGATCAAGGATGCTATCGCTCAGGAAGCACAGGAAAACGGCGGCAAGGTTTCACTTAAGGTTTGGTGTTCAGGTGATGACCTCGCTTTTGAGAAAACTTTGATCGAAGAATTCTCTACAAAATATGCAGACAGCAGATATGAGTTTGACATCAGAGCAAAGGGATCTATCGGTGAGGACTCTGCCGGCGGTAAGATCATCGAGTCCCCGAAGGACGGTGCTGATGTATTTAACTTCGCTGATGACCAGCTTTCTTCTCTTGTAGAAGCAAAGGCTATTGCTAAGGTTGCTGACCTGTTTAACGAAAATGTTAAGAAAAATAATACCGCAGATGCTGTAGAGGTTTGCTCACAGAACGGTATCGCTTATGCATTCCCCAAGACATCTGACAACGGCTATTTTCTCTATTATGACAAGAGAATTTTTAAGGATGAGAGTGCTGTAGCCTCTTTTGATGATATGATCAAGACTGCTAATGATGCAGGAAAATCCGTATACTTCAACCTCGGCAACGGCTGGTACAGCACTGGTGTGTTCTTTACCGCAGGCTGCACTGTTGAGTATAAGGACGGCAAACAGACCGCTACTTACAACACTCCCGAAGGACTGAGTGCTGCTAAGGCTATGTGTCATCTGGCAGAAAATATCGGTAAGGGCTTTGTAGGTACAGCAGGTTCATCAGGTGACAATGCAACCGTTCAGCAGGGCTTTGCCAGCGGAGAATTTGCGGCAGCAGTTATCGGTACATGGATGGGTCCGGCAATCAAGGACGCTATCGGTGAAGAAAATGTAGGTGCGGCCAAACTTCCTACCGTTCTGATGGACGGCGAGCAGAAGCAGCTGCATTCTTTCGGCGGTTACAAGATCATTGGTGTAAACGCATTCTCTAAGTTCCCGACGACCGCACAGGCTCTCGCTTACTTCCTTTCTACAAAGGATTCACAGGTAAAACGTTATGAAACAAGAGGTCTTATTCCGACTAACAGTGAGGCTCTTGAAGACAGTAAAATCAAGGAAGATCCCGCTCTGAAGGCTATCACTGCTCAGCGTGAGTTCGCTCACCCGCAGGGCAGCAGCGTAGGCGGCAAATATTGGGCTTCCAACATCGCAGGATTTGGTGGTGAGATTGTTACCGCTAAGGGCAAATTGACCGATGCTGAACTCGAAAAGAAACTGAATGACCTTGTTACACAGTTCGAGGGCTGATCATTACCCTAAAATTAATCAAAAAATTGATGATTTCGCTCTGTTAAACTAAACAAACGCAATGTATGGGTAGCTTGTGTTTCTTTTTACGCAGGCTACTCATATTTAACCGTTTTTGTTTTGTTGATGCGGCGGAATGGATCAATCAAAAAAGGAGTTGTATATGAATGGATTATCTTGACTATGTCCAGATGACCAAAGGACAGCGTGCCGTTTATAGAGTCACGTCCTTCTTTAAGGGAATTCCGGGAGCCTTGGTACATTTCTTCCAGCTTGTCGGATTTTTCATCAAGAAGTTTTTTGTTTGGGTTGGCAACGGCTTTAAAGGCTATGGTTCCCGTTTCTCAAAGGGTGATGCAGGCACTAAGCTTTCGTTCCTTATTATGGGTGTCGGAAATATGGCCCACAAACAGATTGGTAAGGGATTGATTTTCCTTGCCGCAGAGGTAGGATATATCTACTTTATGTGTGTATTTGGCATGAATTATCTGTCAAAGCTTTACAGTATTGGCGTTCAGATCGATGATGCCGGTACAATGGTAGATGGTGCCATCGGTTCTCAGCGTGCCCTTTATACAAAGAACCTGCTTGGCGTTGAATCTATCTCTAACCTTGATACGCTTGATAACTCAAACCAGGTACTTCTTTATGCGGTGCTGACTTTGATCGTTACAGTGGCTTTCTTTGCTCTTTATATTGCCAACACAAAGAGTTCGTTTGCCGCTCAGGAACTGATCGCAGCAGGCAAGAAGCCGATCAGTTTTGTCCAAGAAGCAAAATCGTTCCTCGATGAGCGTTTTCACGTAACACTTTTGACACTTCCCGTACTTCTTCTGATGGTATTTACGGTACTGCCGATCGTCTTTACGATTTTTATGGCATTTACCAACTATGACAAAGAACATCAGCCCCCCGGAAGTCTTTATTGGTGGGTAGGCTTTGATAACTTTGCGGATGTATTCTACGCTAACCCGATGAAGTCCGAAACTTTCGGAAAAATTTTGATATGGACACTGGTATGGGCTGTGTTTGCAACCTTTACTAACTATATTTTTGGTATTATCCTTGCTCTTATGATCAATAAAAAGGATATTAAACTCAAGGCATTCTGGAGAACAATGTTCGTTATTACAGCTGCTGTTCCGCAGTTCGTAACCCTTCTTTTGATGAGACTTCTCCTCGGCGACAACACCGGTCTTAACGCTATGTGGGGTACAAGCTATCCGTTCCTGTCCGATGCGTTATGGGCAAGAATTACGGTTATTGTTGTTAATATGTGGGTTGGTATTCCTTATACTATGCTCATTACTTCCGGTTTGTTGATGAACATTCCCGAAGATCTTTATGAGTCGGCACGTATCGATGGTGCAAATGCTTTCCAGCAGTTTACTAAGATCACATTCCCGTACATATTCTTTGTAACCACCCCTTATCTTATTACAACATTTGTAGGTAATATCAATAACTTTAACGTTATTTACTTCCTGACAAGCGGTGGTCCCAGCCCATCGAACTATTATCAGGCAGGTCAGACAGACCTTCTCGTTACGTGGCTCTATAAGTTGACTGTTAACAGTTCGGACTTTAACCTCGCAGCCGTAATTGGTATTATCGTATTTATTATTTGTGCATTGGGCTCTCTCATCACATTTAATATGTCTAAAGCTTCTAAGAATGAGGAGGAATTCTCATGACAAATACACAATCCAAATCAGATATGCAAACCGGATATGCAGCCAAAAGAAAATTAGCGAATATTGTGGTATACATCATCCTTTCAGTGATGGTAGTAATCTGGATATTTCCTATTATTTGGCTGATTCTCCAGTCACTCAGAGGAGAAAAGGGTATTTCCACGAAGTATCTTATTCCGCATCAGATTACATTTGATAACTACGTAACACTGTTTACCGATGAACGTTTCCCGTTCGGACAGTGGTTTGTTAACACATTGCTTGTTGCGATTTTTTCCTGCATTATTTCTACACTGTTCATTTTGATGATCAGTTATGCATTCAGCCGTTTGCGTTTCAAATCCAGAAAAACTTTCCTTAACTTTGGATTGATTCTTGGTATGTTCCCCGGCTTTATGTCAATGGCAGCTACCTACAACATTATGGAAGTTTTCGGACTCAAACAGTCTTTGGTTGCTCTTGTTATTGTATACTCGGCAGGTGCAGGTTTGGGTTATCAGGTAGCAAAGGGCTTTTTTGACACCATCCCACGTTCGCTTGATGAAGCGGCAAAGATTGACGGTGCGACCAGAAATCAGATTTTCTGGCAGATCATTCTTCCGCTTTCCAAACCGATTATTGTTTATACGGCACTGACAACATTTATCGGTCCGTGGGCTGACTATATTTTCGTAAGTTACTTTATGAAGGACAACTCCGAAAAGTACACTGTTGCATATGGTCTTTATAAAATGCTCGAAAACCAGACCATCAACGACTACTTCACAGTTTTCTGTGCAGGTGCTGTTGTGATTGCTATCCCGATTACAATCCTCTTCGTTGTAATGCAAAGATTCTACGTTGCAGGTGTAACAGGCGGTGCTGTAAAGGGCTAATCCAGACCCCCGCATTTCTATTGCGGACATTTTACAAAACCATTCAGAACAGGGATGCAGAAATTGCATCCCTGTTTTTCTATCCGAAAAAGCAATATGTTTATGCTGCTTTGTTATCATCGACAAGGAGGAATGAAAATGAAAATGAAAAGCACATTGAAAAGATGGCTGTCGGCATTTATGATGATGACAATGATACTTGCCAGCTTGTTTTCAATGAATGTCAATGCAGAGGAGGATGATCTTGACCAGGCTGAGATGAATTTGGATGTAGTGTTTGTGTTGGATGCCAGCGGTTCTATGTTGGAAGCTGACCCCAACGGAATTGCACGAGATGCGTTTAATCTTTTTGTCGATTTGTGCGACGAATCGTGCAGCGTGGGCTATGATGTTTATACCGAAAAAATTAAAGCTTCTCACTCTATTGTCAGTTTGAAAGATAAGAAAAATTTGCAGGAGGTCAAAAAGGAAATGTCGGCGATCCGTTACGATCCCAACGGTGATACCGATATAGCTCTGGGTTTGACCAAGGCAATGAATATTTTTACCGAATATGGCAATAAGGACAGCAATCGTAAAAAAGCCATCGTTTTGCTCAGTGACGGTAATACCCACCTGATCAACGGTCCAAGAACGGTGGCTGAATCTAAAAAAGAAATGGAAACGACACTCAAATCTTTGAATGCCAAAAATATTCCTGTGTATTCCATCGGTCTGAACTATGACAAGAAGCTTGACAAAAAGGAACTTGAAAATATTGCAGGTAAAACAAACGGTAAATCCTATGAAACTAACACATCCGAGCAGCTTACGTGGATCATATCTGATATATTCAGTGATGTTTACGGTCTGGAGGGCGTTGACAAGGAAATTAAGGATGGTAAAGTGGATATTAACATCAAGGACAGCAGTGTTTTTTATGTTAATATTATTGTCAGAAGCAAGCTCAGATATGAAGATCTGAGTCCGGAACTGATCGATCCTGATGGCAAAGCGGTGTCGTTAACGGAGGACACCAACGTCAAACTGACCAGAACCAACAGCTATACACTCATTAAAATGATATATCCTAAATCGGGAATATGGACACTCAATCTGAACAGTGCAACCAATGATAATTGTAGTGTTAAGCAGTTGGATTTTTATTCGGTTTATGTCAAGCAGAATGTCAAGACAAAGACAGATTACAGCGGGCAGATAGAAATCGAAGCGACTCTGAATGACGGTGACGGTGTTGTGACTGATCAGGATTTGTTGGATACTATCGAAATGACTGCTAAGATCAGCACGAAAAGCGGTACCACAGAAGTACCTCTGCTCAAAACCGATGACGGAGTATACTTTGGCGATTTTAAGCCGGAAGAAGAGGGAGAATATACCATTCAGACGGTGGCGGTATCCCCCAAATTCCGAAAATCAAGCCGCTCTGCCAAAATGACGGTCGGCAAATCGGAAGATACCCCTTCTGTCAGCGGTGAGGCAGGAAAAAAGCCGGTAGAAGTAGAGGAAGATTTCTTCCAAAAAATCATTATCTTTATCATTGTTATTATTGTAGCGATTATTTTAGTCGTTTTGGTGCTTATTTTGATCGGTGTAATACGTACACGCTCGCAAAATTCACTGATCAACAGTCTTAGACGTGATGATGAACCGAAGTTCAACTCAAAACCTCGTCCGGCACGTCAAGACCAGCAAGCATCATCCGCTCCTGCCCCTGATTATGTAGATGTTACGCTGGTGGAACACGATAAAATTGAAAATCTCATAAAACGTGGTACCGATGATGCATTTGCCAACAAAAAGGCAGAGGATTACGAAACCGATAAGTCGCTGGAAGCCATTATCAAAAAAGGTACCGATGATCCGTTTAACCGAAATGCAGAGGATTATGAAGTGGATCCTGCCTTGGCAGCACTCATCAAGACGGGAAGCAACGGTGCCGGTACGAAAAATTCTGCTAAAAACAAAAAATTGGCTAACAATAAAAATGCTGTCAAGCTGAATAAAAACGAAGAACGAAAACCTGCTCCTAAGAGTCAGAATACGTCAACGCCTGCTGCACCAAATGTGTCAAGCGGATTTGTAGGCAGTACCCCTGTGAATAATGCTTCGACAACACCGTCAGCACCGAACGTGTCAAGCGGATTTGTAGGCAGTACTCCTGTGAATAATGCTCCGACAACACCGTCAGCACCGAATGTGTCAAGTGGATTTGTAGGCTCAAGCAGTGATGATTGGGATAAACAGTAATGCAGTGTACTGTTGTGATTGATATGTAAGCGGTAGATGTTAGATGAAACAAAAGCTTTGGTCAAGCTTTCTCGAAAGATTGCGGGGGTGTGAGAGGGGGCAGAGCCGCCCTCGGCTGACGGTACGCAAAAAGTATTGGACAGTACACAGACAGTGAAATACAGTAAGGAGGAAATATGAATGATCAGTAAAAAAGTAGTAGCAGCAGGACTTGCTTGTGCGGTGGCGGCGTCAGCAACACTGACAGGCTGCAGCGGCTCGGTGACACAACCGGGAGGCACCGTGTCCTCATCCAGTGAGGCAACATCGACAGCATCGGCTGTTAGCAGCGGTGGAGGACTTGCCGTTCCGGAGGACGGTAACTTTGGAGCGGAATATACACCATCTAACGATAAATATAGGACTTATTACGAAATTTTTCCGTATTCGTTCTATGACAGCAACGGTGATGGTGTGGGTGATCTTAACGGCATTACTCAGAAATTGGATTACTTGAATGACGGTGACCCCAAAACCACCGATGACCTGGGAATTGAAGGCATCTGGCTGATGCCGATTATGCAGTCACCTTCCTATCACAAATATAATATTGCGGATTATGAAACGGTCGATAAGCTGTATGGTACGAATGATGATTTTAAAAAGCTGACGGAAGAAGCTCATAAGCGTAACATTCATATTATCATTGACTTGGTTATTAATCATAGTTCACGTATGCATCCGTGGTATAAAAAAGCCATTGAGGAGTTGAAGGAAGGCAAAACGGATGGTTATGCACAGTATTATCATTTTGAAGAAAACCATACCGGACAGGGCTGGCGCCCGACAGGAGTCGGAAATTGGTACTATGAATGTGAGTTTGACTCTGATATGCCCGATCTTAATCTTCAGAGTGAGCAACTCAGGGCAGAGATCGAGAAATTGGTGAAATACTGGATCGACCTTGGAGTAGATGGTTTCCGACTGGATGCCGTGAAATTTTACGAGGCTACGGGTACAGATGATTCGGTAGCAGACATTAAGTGGCTGTATGATTATGCCAAAACGATCAAAGAGGACGTATATATGGTTGGCGAATGTTATGACAGTGCAGGTCTTATCGTACAGTATTATAAATCAGGAATTGACAGCTTTTTTGACTTTGCGGATCAGGGTGGAACCGGACGTGTCAAGAATGCCGTTACTTCCCAGAATGCCAAAAACTATGTTGAAACGATGGAAAAATGGCAGGATAATATCAGAGCGAACAATCCCAATGCTATCAATGCACCGTTTATTTCTAACCACGATACCGGCAGAAGTGCAGGATTTTTCACTACCAATACTGCCCGAAAACTGGGTGCAGCATTGTATATTCTTTCTCCGGGCAATCCGTTTATTTACTACGGAGAAGAGATTGCAATGACCGGTTCGGAGTCAGATCCGGATAAGCGTACAGGTATGTATTGGTCGAAGGATGACAGCACGGGTTATGTAGAGAATGTCCCCGGGGCTTCCAAAACGGTGGAAAAGCCCGACCAATCTGTAGAAGAAGCGTTGAAAGATGAGAATTCATTGCTGAATTTCTATAAAAGAGTGATCCGTCTGAACAGTCAAAACCCTGAAATTGCACGAGGAACCATCAAGGCAGTTGATCTTGGCAGCAAGGAAACAGCAGGATATGTATCCGAATATAACGGTTCCAGTGTTATGGTAATCTACAATCTTTCGGAAAAATCATCCGAAGTAGAAGTACCGTCTGACATCTTCAAAATCAACGAAATAAGAGGTTATCTGTTAGCGGATTCAGGTGACGGCATCATAGAAGAAGGTACTACCACTAATATTGATGACATTTTAAGTGTAGGCGGTTCGTCTAAATCGGAATCCAGTACATCCGAGACAAAGGACGATGTCAAAAACGTTTCGGTCAATGGTCAGAAAGTGACACTTCCTTCTTTCAGCGTCATTGTCCTCAAATAGTGAGGAAGCGTGGGGAAGTTCCCACAGGCAATACGCTTACGCTGCTTTGCGTTTGCGGTGACTGTGTTTCGGCAGTGAGTGTGGCACAAAGAAATTTTGCGTATTGAGCTGTTTGTACGCTCTATCTGCTTACTAACACATCTGTGATCTTGTGGCAGGGTCAGACTTTGCACGTACATCCGCCGCTCATACAGTCAGAAAATGTATTCCATTCGCCCCGCGCAAGCCCTTGCAGGCTTGCTGTTGGGGCTTTTTTCTGCGTGTGATGAGTGTGTGATTGAGCTTACAAAAGAAGCGGCTGTTGTTACACATAAACTTACCTTGGCAGTTACACATAAACTTACCTTGGCAGATACTTGTTATTTGGGTGGGGAATATGGTATAATGTATGTGCTATATACTTGAAAAGTAGGTGACAGAATGGCATTAGATCAAAGTAAAATCAGAAATTTCAGCATTATTGCCCATATCGACCATGGTAAGTCTACGCTCGCTGACCGTATTCTGGAACAGACACAGTCGGTGGCTATCCGTGATATGGAAGATCAGCTTTTGGATAATATGGATTTGGAACGGGAAAGAGGTATTACTATCAAGGCTCACGCCGTAACACTGCTCTATCGGGCAGATGATGGTGAAGAGTATGTATTTAACCTGATAGATACGCCCGGTCACGTAGACTTTAACTATGAAGTGTCAAGATCGCTTGCCGCTTGTGAGGGGGCTGTGCTGGTGGTGGACGCTTCACAGGGAATAGAGGCACAGACGCTTGCCAATACCTATCTGGCACTGGATGCAGGACTTGAAATCGTGCCTGTGATCAATAAAATCGACTTGCCCGGAGCTGATCCCGACCGTGTTAAGGCAGAAGTGGAAGACGTGATCGGTCTGCCTGCCGATGATGCACCGTGTATTTCTGCTAAATTAGGAATTAATATTCACGATGTAATGGAGCAGATCGTCAACCTTATTCCGCCGCCTGACGGAGATTGTTCCAAGCCGCTGCAAGCATTGATTTTTGACTCTTATTATGACAGCTATAAAGGGGTTATTATCTATGTCAGGGTCAAAGAAGGCGAACTTCACGCAGGGGATACCATTCGGCTGATGGCAACAGGTTCGGAATTTTCGGTAGTGGAATGTGGATTTATGCGGGCTACCAGTCTGGAACCTACGTCGGCACTTTATGCCGGAGAGGTAGGATATATTGCGGCTTCTATCAAGACCGTCAGTGATGCAAGAGTCGGTGATACAGTAACACTGGCCCACAATCCCGCTGCAGAGCCGCTGCCCGGTTATCGTTCGGTACAGCCGATGGTATTTTGCGGCATTTATCCTGCGGATGGAGCAAAATATCCCGATTTGAGAGATGCCCTTGAAAAATTGGAACTCAATGACGCTGCCCTGTCGTTTGAACCTGAAACGTCGATCGCATTAGGATTTGGTTTTCGATGCGGTTTTCTGGGGCTGCTGCATATGGAAATTATACAGGAACGTCTGGAACGGGAATATAACCTTGACCTTATTACTACCGCACCCAGTGTTATTTTTAAAATTACCACTGCGGACGGAAAGGTACAGTACATTGATAACCCTACCAATTATCCCGATCCCGGAATGATAGCCAAAGCAGAAGAGCCAATGACGGATGCTCATATTTATTCGCCGTCGGAGTATGTAGGCAACATTATGGAGTTATGTCAGGATAGACGGGGTGTATTCAAAGGAATGGATTACATTGATTCAGACAGAGTAGATATTCACTACAAGCTGCCGTTAGCGGAAATCGTGTACGATTTCTTTGATACGCTGAAATCCCGTACCAAAGGTTATGCTTCCTTTGACTATGAACTGGGTGAATATGAAGAATCAAAGCTGGTAAAGCTCGATATTATGCTCAATGGCGAAGTAGTGGATGCATTATCATTTATCATTCACGCTGACAAAGCCTACAGCAGAGCCAGAAAAATGGCGGAAAAACTCAAAGAAAAAATTCCTCGTCAGTTGTTTGAAGTTCCAATACAGGCTTGTATTGGCGGCAAAATTATCGCACGAGAAACCGTTAAGGCAATGCGAAAAGATGTTCTTGCCAAGTGTTACGGCGGTGATATTACCCGAAAGAAAAAACTGCTCGAAAAGCAGAAAGAAGGTAAAAAACGTATGCGTCAACTGGGATCTGTTGAGGTTCCTCAGGAGGCCTTTATGGCAGTCCTCAAGCTGGATCAGTAAGCGGATACGTTCATTGTATCATTCATCGTCAAAAACCCGTCCTGTTTTCGACAGGACGGGTTTTGTGTTTAAGGAAGCTGTATGATGTCTGTGACATAAATCACTTCACAGGCGTGAGCACCTGTATCGGTACGGGTAGTGCTGGAGTGCCATTGAAAGCTGGTACCGTCTACTTTACTGCCGTCTACATTGACAAGGTACCCTTTTATCTTGACGTGGTCGCCACGACGGACGGCTTTGAGTTTCCACCACGTATCACTGTTGGCAGGCAGTATATGATTATTGGAAAACTGGAAGCCAATTCCCGTAAATCCACCCACGGGGGTATAATCTGTATTTTCATCAGGGGTCCAGCTGCAATATCGGTTGGCCTGATTCCAGTGAAAATCAATTTTCGTATTATTTTCGGCTACTGTCCCCCAGGCGATCGCCAGATCCTTGGGGGACAGTTTATCATCGATACCAAAACCCAGATAATCTTTGGTATGTACGACCAGGCCTTCTAATTCATACTCATAAAGATAAGTAATGGTTACAGCATAGTCATCGACCTGAAAAAATGTTCCGCCGCTTGTTTGGGTCTGTATGGGGGCCGGCACAGAGGGAATGGCTCTGCGGACGCCATTCATATACACAAAATAACCGATTGCTGCGGCAATCATAGAACAAACCACGGCAAGACTGACAATACCTTTCCATTTCTTTTGGGGCTTTGATGGCTTCACGGGGGAAATGGGAACAACCGTATCATAGTTATTGGTATTCATATGATCCGTGAAACGATACTCTGTATAGCTGTTCGGATCGTTATTATTCGGGTAATAATCGGGATAGGGGTTGGGATTGGGATGAAGTTCGTTGGTAGGTGCAGGATGATTTTGGGGGTGGTAATGACCGTTAGGATAATTCATTTTGTGACACCTCGATACTGTGGGCAGTTTCAATTCATTTATATTTTTTCAGTTGTTCTTTTTGTTGTTTGTCGACCCGGTAAGAGTCGCATATTTTTTGAATAGTACGGTTTTGCGTTTCCTTGTCAAAGGTTTTGCTTTTGATGTATGGCAGTGTATGCTCCGGAAATCGAATGAAACATTCCGCCGCTGCCCACGCAACTCCCATTGATACATAATATTCCGTGGTATTCATTGCCCAAAGCACAGAAAGTGTACGTTCAATATATTCTTCGTTGACATAGTGGCACAGCAGCATTACTGCCGCAAAACGTCGGTCAAATTCTCTTGAAGAGGAAAAGTAGTCTTGCAGGAAATCCCATACCCGTTCACGGTTTTGGGTAGTGAATTTGAGGGTATTGCAAAAGCTGTCGCATACCGCCCAGTTATTGATTTGCGGAACAAAGTCCCTGATGAGATTCAGTCGTGTTTCGGTATCGGTTTTTAGATAGCCGATGATCATTCCACGCAGCATAGTTTCTTCATAATAAAAATCATCTTTGTCAGCGAGCACAGCAGCACCTTGTGTTTTGGCGAGGTGTACGGCATATTTACGCAGCTGAGGAATTCGTACGCCCAGAATATGGCGAGCATTGGGAATGAGTTTTGTTGAAAAATCGCTGTATGCCTTCTCAGACAGAGTTTCCAGATAAATTTTGATGTCTTTGTTCATATGGTATCCTCGGACAGCTTTTTGGGCTGTCAATGGTCAAAAATCATTTTTGCAGTCATTTTGGTAGTCAGTGATGGTTTCAATAAAAGCTTGGCCGTAACGGCGAATCTTGGATTCGCCAAATCCACTGATTTCGGTAAGCTCCACTACGGAGAGAGGGCTTCGTGCGGCAAGTTCCCGAAGGGTTTTATCGCTGAGGACAGCAAAACCGGGTATTCCTGCCGCCAGTGCCAGTGAAGAGCGTTTCTTTTTGAGGCGTTCCAGGAGGGCTTCATCTGCAATCAGCGGTTTGCCGCTGCGATCCTGCACCTTAATGAGGGGACGTATTCGTGAAAAGTGAGATCTGCTTTCGTGGTTGCAGACACTGCAGTTGCCACAGGGAGGATAAAAGTTTTCTCCGAAATAGTTTAATATTCGTTTTCGCAGACAGATTTCTGTTGATGTCGAGTAAAAGACCATTAATTTCAGATTATTCAGTTGATGTTGGATTTGTCGCTGACGTTCTTCATACGTGCCGATTTCA
Organism: uncultured Ruminococcus sp.; assembly: GCA_902802985.1. Classification (GTDB taxonomy): domain Bacteria; phylum Bacillota; class Clostridia; order Oscillospirales; family Acutalibacteraceae; genus UBA1213. The sequence continues at coordinate 2,539 of CADCOE010000038.1, read as the reverse complement.
TTATCAGAATTCTTTTGGATAATAAACTTGTTAGTATACACATCGGTTCCGTGATACAGCAAGATACATTCCGAAGGTTCGCCGTCACGTCCTGCACGTCCTGCCTGTTGATAATACTCTTCTATATTGATCGGCATATTGAAGTGAATGACAAAACGAACATTAGGTTTGTCAATACCCATTCCAAAAGCACTGGTAGCAACGATGATTTTAGTTCGATCATAGATGAATTCATTTTGATTATGTTGTCGGTCACTGTCGGACATTCCTGCGTGGTAAGGCAGGATAGAATAGCCTTCACTCGACAAAGTCAAAGCCAACATCTCTACATCCCTTCGGGTATTACAATAGATAATACCCGATTTTTCTTCATTTTGAGAAAGGTAGTTCCGCAGGAACCCGATTTTGGAGTCGGGATCAAATGTGCCGAAATACAGATTTTGACGGTCAAAGCCTGTTGTTGTCGTATAGGGAGAATGTAGTTTAAGATTGCGGATAATATCTTTTTTGACTTGTTCGGTAGCGGTAGCGGTAAATGCAGCTACCACAGGGCGTTCAGGGAGTTTTTCGATAAATGATGATATATTGGTATAGCTGGGGCGGAAATCGTGTCCCCACTGCGATATGCAGTGTGCCTCGTCGACAGCCAGAAGCGAAATTTTATTATTGGCGGCAAAATCCAGAAAGCTGTCGGTTTCCAGCCGTTCGGGAGCGGCATAAATAATTTTATAAACACCGTTTCGTGCATTTTGTGTTGCCAGTGCCATTTGTCGGGGAGTGAGTGTACTGTTAAGATAAGCCGCACGAATACCCATTGATACAAGTGTGCGAACTTGATCCTGCATCAGTGAAATCAACGGCGAAACCACAATCGTAATGCCGTCAAAGGCAAGGGCAGGAACTTGATAACATATTGATTTTCCTGCACCTGTAGGCATTACTGCCGCCACATCTCTGCCGTTAAGGATATTTTGGATGATTTCCTCCTGACCTTTGCGGAATGAGGAATAGCCGTAATATTTTTTGAGTATTTCATAAATGTCGCTCAAATGGGTTCACCGTCCGTTGGGTTGATAAAATTCAATGTCAATCGGGTTATTCTTTGGTAACGTGTGATATCAAGCTGCTTTGACAAGGGCGTGGTTTCATTGTCGGTAATCAGTTTTTCTTTTTGAGATTTCGTCAGTTTTTTGATACGGTATTCCAGACGCATAGCGTCTGAGCGGCTGCTGCAGCGCCATACTGCCGCAATTTTTTGAGGGCTGTGTGACTTGGTGTATTTGGCAGCTTTTTTGTCTTTACCGAAATGTTCTTTCATTCGTTTTTCTACATTGTTGGTTATACCCGTATAAAGCGAATTGTCAAGGCAGCGAAGTATATAGGTGTAATACATTATCAGTCGGAGAAGGAAGAATGTCGTTGGGACATTTCTTCGTGGTCGGCCTTGACAGCGTCGTGCAGTTGGATGCTATTCCAAAGGATATTGGTGGGGGTGAGGATCGCTTTGAGGGGGATACGACCAACGCCGTTTTTGTTCATAGCACGCAGAAGGGTATCTAAGTCATTTCTGTCGAAGCCGCACATTACCAGCATTTCGTCATCAAAGCTGATCGCGTTATTTTCTGATGCGGAGGAGGGCATTTCCTTCATTCCTGCTAATGTCCCCAAAAGCTGAGAATATTCTGACTTTTCCACATTTCTGACACTTATTTTCAGCGGTATGGCGGAACGTTTGATTTTGGACAAGCGTTCCTGATTGAAGTTATAGGTTAACAGCATTTTTTTCATAAAATCATCCTTTTGTCGGCTAAAATAATAGTACGTCTATTTCTATTATAAAGGACTTGAACGGCAAAATCAACCGCCGAAAGCAAAAAGGCATCCCCGTCCTGCATATGATACGGAACGGGGATGTTCAGAAGATTTTTTAGCGTTCGATGGAAACAGAACCTTCGGTTTTTGCTTTGTTGTAAAAATAGCGTATAATATCACGTCTGGTAATGATGCCGATAAAAACATTTCTGTCATCAATTACGGGTACAAAGTTTTGATCCATTACTTTGAGCAAAAGGTCATTCATTGTTGCATCTGTTTTAACAGGTCTGTTTCGTTCCTCGTTTACGATGTCGATAACACAATATTGATCCCATACAGCAGAGGTTTCTTTGCCAAATTGAAGGATATGCCATAGAAAATCGCCTTCGCTGACAGTACCGATATATTCGCCGTTATTATCAATAACGGGAATTGCTGTAAAGCCGTTGGTACGCATTTTTTCTAATCCTTGGCGTATCGTATCGGATTTGTACAAATAAGTGACGGTTGCTTTGGGCTTCAGCAGATAAAATAAATTCAAGTGATTACACCTCCCTTTTGAATATCCGCTTTTCCTCATTATAACAAATTGTACACAAAAATGATATAGTCAAAACCGAGTGTTTATATAAAATTAACGTAACTATTCAGCACCCCACCCCAAAAACCTGATTGATCTGACCTGATAAAACCATCTTAACTGCGTGATAAGAATCAAACCCGT
>CADCOE010000037.1 GCA_902802985.1 uncultured Ruminococcus sp. | reverse complement strand
GGCTTTGTCAGGTCATTGATAGCAACAACCTCATAACCTTCTGCACCAAACATCTGTCTGAATGCAAGACGACCGATACGGCCAAAACCATTAATAGCAACTTTAACTGACATTGGAATGTACCTCCTAGATAATTTATACATACATTTTACATTATTTTTCTTTGAATTACAAGTGTTTGTAGAAATTTTAACAATTTTTTTTTCTCTTTTTTTCGACCCGAATGGTTAGGATCCATAAAAAACAGCCGGACGGTGATAAAATTCCGTACCGGCTGCGGGGGGCAAAAAAAACAGGCAGTTCACCTGCCCGGCGGCAGATAAAACTACTATTATTATCATCAAATGATGTCATAAATCAAGCAGAGTGTCCTGCCAATTCGGTTATTTTTGGTCTGTATGGATAAACTTCTTGACAAAATGCTTTGGATTTTCTAAAATTGGTATTATCAGCGGCGAACTCTCTTAACCGTGAAAAATGATCGGTTTTCGGGAGATAGGTCCTGAAATGAATTGGAATACGATGATGTTGTTTTGGAGAGAATTCCTCAATGAAATTTAAGGATAGTTTAAACAGTTATATCAAAAAAATCGGCTGCTCCAACAAAATGCTCTCGGAGGTATCGGGAGTGTCAGCGGAAACAGTGGGACGATACAGAAAAGGAACACGGGTGCCGCAAAAGGACAGTGAACATCTCAGAAAGCTTGCCGAAGGAATGGCAGTTGCTGCCCGCCAACAGGGATTGGCTCTTTCGGCAGAAGAAATTTTGTTGGAATGGAAGGATGCCATTGGCGGCGCAGCCGAAGCGGAATATGAGGCATATATTCTTAATCTGAAAAAAATGCTTTCTTCGCTGGAGATTAATAACAGTGAGCTGGCGAAAAGTTTGAAGTATGATCCATCGTATATTTCAAGAATTCTTTCGGGACAGAGAAAACCGTCTGAAATCCATCAATTTATGGAGAAGGTATCAGGATTTATTGCAAGGCGGGTCGCAGAAAAAAATAATATTCAGAGCTTGATGCGGCTGACGGGATGTTCCTATCACGATGTGATCAACGAACCGATTTGTATTGATGTTGTTTCGGAATGGCTGATCTCCGCTCGCAGTGCGGTGGATCAGCGGCCGGATATGAAACGCTTTCTTGCCAAGATAGAAAATTTTGATCTGGATGAATATGTACAGACAATTCGTTTTGACAAAATCAGACTTGCGGAGCCGCTGTATCGTCCGCCTTCCTCCAAGCACTACACGGGAATAAAGCAAATGATGGAAAGTGAATTGGATTTTATGCTGTCGACAGTGACCTCCCCTTCTATGGAAGATGTGATCCTTTACAGCGATATGCCGATGCTGGAAATGGCGAAAGACGCTGAATTTCCTCAAAAATGGATGCTGGGTATGGCGATGATGCTGAAAAAAGGACTTCATCTTCACATTATACACAATGTGGATCGTCCCATAGGGGAAATGATGTTAGGGTTGGAGAGCTATATCCCGATGTATATGACGGGACAGATTTCTCCTTATTATCTGAAAGTCAATAATAACAGTTCCTTTTTGCATATTATCAAGGTGTCGGGAGCAGCGGCGCTTTCCGGAGAAGCGATTGCAGGCTTTCACAATGAGGGACGTTACTATTTTACCGGCAACAAAGCGGAATTGCCATACTACCGCAAGAGGGCGGAACAGCTGCTGAAAAAATCTTATCCGTTGATGGAGATCTATAACGCAGCAAGACAATGGGAGTTTATGAATTACTATCAAGAAACCGCAGTCAAAGATGATAAGCGTATGATATTGACCCATTTACCCCTGTTTACTCTTTCGGAAGAACTGTTGGAAAAGATGATCTCCTATCATTTGCTGAACAAGGCGGAAGCCGGAAAAGTGAGATCGTTTGTCAGAGAGGAAAAAGAACGTATGGAGGAATTTCTGAAAGAGCACACACTGGTGATGGAAATACCGTATGTGACGGAGAAACAGTTTGCGGAAAAACCGATTGCGGTGTGCTGTCCGGAGATTTTTCTCAATGGGAAGCTGAGCTATTCGTATGAGGATTATCTGCTCCATCTCCGGCAGACGGAAAAGTTTGCCGCCGCACATCCGCGGTGTAGGATGGTCAAAAATCCGGCCCCCGCCTTTAGAAATATCAATATTACCATTGCTAACGGAAAATATGTGATCGTATCCAAGAGCAACTCTCCTGCCATTCATTTTGTGATCAAGCATCCGAAAATGGTGGAGGCTTTTGAGAATTTTGATCTGATGATCACCGAGTAAAACAGCCGTCCTGTGATAATAGCAGGACGGCTGTTTTTATATCCATGGATGGTTCTTTTTTCGGTTACCGGACAGGTCTAGTTTTTTTCCTCAATCGGGGTAGCGGTGACGGGTTTGACCTTAATGGGGCCGGCAGGAGCAATGATCTCTGAGGAATCGATCATATCGCTGTTTGTCGTACGGTTAATCTCCAGTTCCCCTGAATGCTCGGGATGAGAGTAGTCCTCCAGAGCCTGTTCCGTTTCTTGGGCGACGTCATCTGACACAGCGGCAGAGCGGTCATCGCTGTCAGAGGGGTTCTCATCGGTGGTCGGAGGTGTGTTGTCCTGTGCAGGGGTGGCGCCGTTGGACGGTTCTCCCTCGAAAGCATTCTCCTGAATGCTTTTGAGGAAGAAGGCAGCATAGCCGCAAAGGGCAATATCGCCTGCAAAGGTCAGAATATTCGTGATAGTAGGCTCCACGATTTCGGTATCAACGTTGGAAGCAATCGTTGGATAAGCCATCTTGATAAACAGATCAACGGCAACGATAAAACCGCACATCATATAGGCATAACCGTATACGTTGGCTTTTCGGATCGCTGTATTGTAGTTGAGTCCGGCAAACAGCATTGACTGATAAAGGAAAAACAGCAAAAGCAATGCTACAGCTACAATATCAAACATTTCCGTGGCAAGAATGGAACGCTCCGTGTATTGAGAGTACAGATTGATAAATCTGGCGCAAAGATACAGCGGAACTGCCAAAGCGATCACGGGAGCTTTTTTGATCACATTTTGTCCTGTCAGCGAAATGCAGGACTCAAACAAAAGTACCCCTCCGCCCAGCAAAGAAAGCACACAGAGGCTGATGGTCAAGATGGATGACGAATCGATTTGTAAAATCGAGATCACGCCGCTGCCGATGATCGTTATGGCAGCGATCAGCCCGAAAATACCGCACGCTGTATTTTTGGAGGGCTTGGTCATCCAGTTTTTGTTTCTGTCGGCAAAGCTTAAAATCCAGCCGAGGATCAGAATAAGTACCAGTGAGCCGATAAATATTCCGTTGCAAATAGTGGAGTCCACAAAAAAACCGCTGCCGTGAACATTAAGGATGGTATCGCAGATCTTGGCACAGCCGCCGATCACCGTCAAAGAGAGAACAGGCAGCCATAGTTTTTTGAGCTTCATTCGGAAAAACACTTCCTTACAATCAGTTTTCTATTAGTTTTCTATGAAGGTTCTGCCCCTTTTCAGAGAGTTTTGACGCATTAACGCTCTGACAGGGGAGTATAGGTTTTGCTGCTGACCATTGAGCGATAAGCAGGACGGATAATTCTGCCGCCGTAGGTGACTTCTTCAATGCGGTGGGCACACCAGCCCGCAATTCTGGAAACGGCAAACAGAGGTGTGAACATATCGCCCGGAATACCAAGCATATCATACACAAATCCGGAATAAAAGTCAACATTGGCGCAAATGACCTTTGCACTTCCTTTCACTTCTTTCATTACAGAAGGAGTGAGTTTTTCTACCGTTTTGTAGAGAGCGAATTCCTCGGTCATATTTTTTTCTTCCGCTATTTTCTGGGCGGTTTTTCGGAGCATTACCGCACGGGGGTCGGAAAGGGTATAAATAGCGTGGCCAAAGCCGTAGATCAAACCCGAGCCGTCCCCATTTTCTTTGCGAATGACAGAGGCGAGAAAATCATAGATTTCGTCCTCGTCTTTCCAGTCTTTGACCTTTTCTTTCAATTCATCCATCATATGGCGTACTCTGAGGTTGGCGCCGCCGTGACGGGGTCCTTTCAGAGAACCGATAGCGCCGGCAATGGCAGAATAAGTATCCGTACCGGAAGAGGAAAGCACTCTTGTTGAGAAAGTGGAATTGTTGCCGCCGCCGTGTTCTGCGTGGAGTATCATACACAGATCGAGCAATTTGGCTTCGGAGTCGGTAAATTTCATATCAGGCCGCAGTGCGCGCAGAATGGACTCACTGGTGGAAAGGGAGAGATCCACAGGATGAAAAAACATACTCTGTCGGTCAAAAGCCCTGCGCTTGACCTGATAAGCATAGGTCATAATGGTGGGCAGGGAGGCAATCAGCTGAATAGACTGACGCATAATATTTTCCAGTGAGGTATCATCGGGATTGGGGTCAAAGGAATAGAGTGCCAGAACAGAACGTGCCAGCTTATTCATAATATCTTTTGACGGGATTTTCAGGATCATATCCTCGGCAAAGTTCTGCGGCAGTTCTCTGAAATGACCGAGGGTATCTTTAAAACTTTCCAGACGCTGCGGCGTCGGCAGCGTACCAAACAGCAAAAGCCACGCAGTTTCTTCAAAGCCAAAACGATTTTCCTCTACACAGGCATTGACAATATCGCTGACGTCTATTCCACGGTAAGTCAGTTTGCCGTGATCAGGAACTCGTTCACCATCCGCTATCATAAATCCGTGAACGTTGCATATATTTGTAAGGCCTGCCATTACACCCGTTCCATCGGGGTTTCTAAGACCTCTTTTTACGCCGTAGGTAAGATAATCCTGATTGTTGAAACCGTTATGCAAACGGTATTCCCGGCACAACTCAGAAAGTCTGTTATTATATTTTTCATTTTCTTCGAGAGTCAATGTAATACCTCTTTTCCTTTTTTATTCTTTGTTGATAATACTATTTTAGCTTTTTTGTTGTGCAGTGTCAAGGAACAGTCCGGTGCTGTGACAGCATTTTATACAAATATCCAAAACGTTTGTCTTTTATATTCCGCGGTTTGAAACAATACACTATAAGTGCCCGGTTGTGGAGGAGTAGAATGAAAAAGAAAATCTTACTGATCGTAACGGCATTTTTGTTAATGGCAGTTCTGCCGACGCTGTCATTGGGGGGAGTGGAAGGTATTCTTCGGTGGATCCATCCGTCCTCGGAGCAGAGCAGCACCAAAGAACCTTCCCAAAAAGACGAAAAGAAAAAGACCGCTTTTCCGTCCGGTCTGTCTTTTAAGATATTGGACACATCGAGCGGAAAAGTGGTCACGGTGGAGGACAGAAGCTTTTGTATTGGTGCGGTGGCTTACGAAATGCCCCCGTCATTTGAAGCCGAAGCACTCAAAGCACAGTGCGTAGCGTGTTATACGCATTTTTGCCGGCTGAGAAGCCGGCAGCACAGCAACCCCGACAAGGAACTGAAGGGGGCGGATTTTAAGGCGAATTTATCGGAAGGCGAGTTTTTTCTGAGTGATGAAATATTATCGGAGAAATGGGGCGACAGCTACCGGGAATGTCTTGAAAAAGTGACAGCAGCGGTCGATGACACAGCGGGAGAGGTGATGACAGACAGTGACGGCAGCTATATTGATGCAGCTTATCACGCAATCTCCAGCGGTGAAACGGAAAGTGCCGAGGATATTTTCGGCAAAAAGGACGACCATCTGTTATCCTGCGCCAGCCCCGGTGACAGACTGGCTCCACGGTATCAGTCACAGTGTACTGTCAGTGAGCAGGAATTCAAAGAAAAAATTCTTTCGCTCGATCAGAATGTCCAATGGGATGCTCAGCCGGAGAAATGGATCGGTAAAACCGAACGAACCAAGCCCGGTACTGTGAAAACTATCGTCATCGGCGGCAAAAACTTTGACGGAGCAGCGATCCGGACGCTGTTTTCCCTGAGAAGCGCTCATTTCAGTATTTCGCACCAAAACGGTGAGTTTTGTTTCAGCGTGATCGGTTATGGTCACGGCGTCGGAATGAGCCAATACGGTGCAGAGTATATGGCTCAGCAGGGGGCTGATTTCCGACAGATATTATCGCATTATTATCATCAGCCGAGCTTTTCTTCCGTTTCCGATTTGTCCTGAGAAAAGTGTTTCCTCACATCAGCAGCAGCGGAAGCTCCCGAGGCGTCTTGACAAAGCGGATATTGCCGATGGGATAAGCTTTTCTCATTTCCTGCTCTGTACCATAGCCATATAAACAGCCGATGAAGTCACATCCGACAGCGGCAGCCCCTTCGGCGTCATATTTGGTATCGCCAAGCATAACAATACGATCTTTGTCTGATTGTTTCAGGGTACGGATGACATACTGCATTACTTCCACTTTGTTGGTGCGGGGAGGCTCTCCGTTTTCGGGCGCGTGTCCTGCCAGTGCATTGGAGCCGCCTACCACGTCGAACCATTCGTTCAGTCCCAGCATTGCAATGATCTTGTCAGCAAACTTCTGATATTTTGTTGTGGCAACGCCAAGCCGCAGCCCCTCTGCTCTGAGCTGATGCAGCACCTCTGTCAGACCGTCATAGACACGGTTTTTGTAGATACCGTGTTGGACAAAATTTTTCTTGTAAATGGCGACTCCTTTGTCGGCCTCTTCGTGATTAAAGCCGCAGCGTTTCAGGCTGTCATACATCGGAGGTCCGATAAAAGCAGCCAGCGACTGTTCATCGGGCAGCGGTCGGTTCATTTCCTCAAAGATCATACGGACACAGTCCAGAATCCCTTCGCCCGATTCACTGATGGTGCCGTCAAGATCAAATAAGGCAATATCATATTTTTTCATTGTTGTTCCATTCCTTTTAAAGAAAGTGATATACGTTTGGTTTCGGCGTCGGCACTGAGAATGCGAAAATCCATAATATCTCCGACCATCAGCACGTCCGCCGGGTGATGGATGCGTTTTTCACTGATCTCGGAAATATGCACCAGACCGTCCTGGTGAACACCGATGTCAACAAAGGCTCCGAAATCGGTAATATTTCGCACGGTACCCTTCAGAACCATTCCCGGCTTGAGGTCATTGATGTCCAGTACATCGGTACGCAGCAGCGGCGGCGGTAATTCGTCACGGGGATCCCGTCCCGGTTTGGTCAGCTCCTCTATCATATCCAAAAGGGTAGGAACACCAACCCCGATCTGTTCGGCAGCGTTGTCCAGTCCGATCTGTTCGGCAGCATTTTTCAGACCGTTTAACCGGTCGTTTGGAATGTCCGCTGTGGTATAACCACACAGCTCCAGCAATTTTTTGGCGGCACGGTAAGACTCGGGGTGAACCGCTGTATGATCAAGTGCTTCGCTGCTTTCGGGAACTCTCAGAAATCCGGCGCACTGCTCATACGCTTTCGGTCCTAATTTGGGTACTTTTTTCAGCTCGGCACGGCTTTGGAAAGCACCGTTTTCTTCTCTGTAAGCAACGATGTTGTTGGAAACGGTATGGTTAATGCCTGCTATTCTGGAAAGCAGGGCAGGGGAAGCGGTATTGAGATCGGCGCCGACTTGATTGACACAGGCTTCGACTACCCCGTCCAGAGCTTCTCCCAGACGTTTTTGCGGCATATCGTGCTGATACTGACCGACGCCGATCGCTTTCGGATCGATTTTGACCAGCTCCGCCAAAGGATCCTGCAGACGTCGGGCAATCGATACGGCGCTTCTCAGCGTCAGGTCAAGATCCGGCATTTCTGCGGCGGCAAGTTTGGAGGCGGAATAAACGGAGGCGCCGGCTTCACTGACCACCATATAGGACACCTTATCGGGAATTTCCGAGAGGCACTTGGCGGTAAAGATCTCTGTTTCTTTGGAAGCAGTGCCGTTGCCGATAGCAATGATCTCTGCGTGGTGCTTTTGTATCATATTTTTTAATATTTGCGCTGATTTTTTGACCTGTGCCTCGCTGTGGGTCGGGTAAATGACGGCGGTATCAAGAATTCTTCCTGTGGCGTTGACTACCGCTAATTTGCATCCGGTCCGATAGCCGGGATCCAGTCCGATCGCCGTGCGTCCCTTTACAGGAGGCTGCATCAAAAGCTGACGGAGATTGAGGGCAAATATTTTAATAGAATTTTCATCGGCTTTTTCGGTCATCTCGGAGCGGATCTCCCGCTCCACGGAGGGAAAGATCAATCGGGAATAAGCATCCTCACAGGCGGCTTTTACCATTTGGGCACATTCATTGTGCGAGGTAAGAATTAATCTGTCGATAATGGTCAGGCACTTGCTGCTGTCGATTTCAATACTGACCTTCAGACATCCCTGACGCTCACCACGGTCTATGGCAAGAAGCCGATGATCCGGAATTTTGCTGACAGGCTCACTGTAATGATAATAAGCCTGATAAACGCTTTTGGGCTCTTCCTCTCCGGCGGCTTTAGCGGTAAGAAGGGCATTGAGCCGAATGATGTTTTTTAAGCGTTTGCGGATTTCCGCATTGTCTGAAATATTTTCGGCAATAATATCCATTGCCCCCTGCAAAGCCTCTTCGGTGTTTTCCACTCCCTTTTCGGGAGCAACGTAGTCTTTTGCCAGCACGGCAGGAGCAGTATCCGGCTGTAAAAAAATGGTATCGGCAAGCTTTTCCAGCCCTTTTTCCTTGGCAACAGAGGCACGTGTCTTTCGTTTGGGTCTGTAAGGACGATAGATGTCCTCTATTTCCGAAAGCGTCTTTGCTTCTTCGAGCGCAGCGGTGATTTCATCGGTCATTTTGCCCAATTCATCAATCAGCGTAAAGACTTCCTGCCGGCGTTTTTCCAGACTGCGAAGGTATTCCAGCCGTTCGCTGACTTCACGGATGGTTTGATCGTCCAGTGTGCCGTGAAGTTCTTTACGGTATCTTGCAATAAAGGGAATGGTATTCCCTTCATCCAGAAGGGTAATGATATTTTGGGCGTATTCCTGTTTTATTCCGAATTCTTCGGAAAGAGATTTAGCGTAGTCGGTTTGTGCTGTCATAGTGTTGTGATGGTTCCTTTCGTTGATAATACTTAATAGGTAAATTCTCAATAGGTAAATTGGTAAATATCTCCTCGGCTGCCGGTGGCAACGATCAATGCCATTATGCCGTCGGACTCCTCAAGAGAAAATGCAGGCTTCTGTTCGGTCGGCTCAGAAGCGATCAGACACTGCCAAAAAATACCTTCGGTTTTGTAAAGCTGTATCTGATAAGCGTTGGGGGTATCCCCTAATGCGATCTTATCGTCTGCTGTATTCAGGCAGACTGCTGTCACACGGCTGCCGCTGTTCAGGCTGATCTCAGAAATCTCTGCGTGATAGTAGGGACTTCTTGCTATTCCGTTGATACTGACACCGCCGATCAAAAGGAAGCATACAGCGGCGGAGCAAAGGATGATCAGGGAAGATGCTTCCTGATAATGGTATTGGCGGCAGGCTTTTTGTGATGTCATCATTCCTGCAATGATAACGCCGAAGGGGATCAGATACAGCAGCATCAGAAAAGAGTCACAGAACGTATTGCCGATCACGATATGTATTCCGAGCAGCTTCATTATCAATGTGATGACGACCAGAATGCCCAGCATCATCATACCGATGCGGTACAAGCGAGAGCCTTTTTGGTAGCGGCTGTCGTTTTTACAGCTTTCTTCATTGGCGGAAGGGGGATTGTTTTGATTTTTTTCCATTGATGAGCAACTCCTTTGAGGCACCCTGTCATTTTACGCCGGGAATGAGCTGAACAAGCCCCAGAATGGCAAAAATAACAGGCTGGTGTATGAGGTAGATAATGAGGGAATGTCTGCCGAAAAAGGCAAAAAAGGAAAGATGTTTTTTGAACGCAAATTTCGGAAATTTTTTGGCAGGGATCAGTTTGCCGAAAAAACCTCCCGCAAAAAACAGGAAAAGCCACGGCATCAGCGGAAAATAGTCGGATGAAATAAAGTCCCTGCCGGGCAGTCCGAGATAGTAAAAATATCCTGTACTGTACCATTCGGAGGGCAGATCGTACCGCAGCAGAAACGGGATGCCGATATATCCGCCGGCAATCGTAAAGGTCACCACAAACAGAATGATATGGATGGTCATACCCAGCCACATCGGTATTTTGGCGTTGATTTTGGTCAGAAGTCCGTAGGCGATCATCGAAATGGACAGCATATGAAGAATACCGAATTGAATGACCTCATCGGGACCTACGGCAAAAAAAGTGACCAGTGTGACGGCATACGCCAAGAAAAACAGTTTGCAGCCTCTCTCCAGATTGGAATGGGTCAGGTTGCAGGCAATGCCCGAAATCAGTATGAACAGACCGGCAAAGAACGGTTCTGCCGGAGAAAAAAATTGGATGAGGTCGGCGCCCAACTGAAATTGAAAAATCATCCCCATTGCATAAAAGGCGTGGTAGAATATCATACAAAAAACGGCGATCCCTCTTAATTCATCCAGCAGATGGATACGGGGTCTGCCCTTGGATTTTTGTTCATTTTTAGCTTCTTCTGCATTATCTGCCATAGTAGTTCCTCCTGTGATTGAGTATATTGGGTGTTCCGAGCAGGTTTGCGGGCGGTTGATTGATCAGCGGTTTTAGGAAAGGGGTTCGGGGAAGAACCCTTTTTCCGCCGGAAAAGGGTTTTCCCCGGAGAACTGCCGGTTAAAAGGAAGTTCTGTAAAAGGAAGTTCTGTAAAAGGAAAGTTCTGTTTTGTCGGATACGCCTGTCTTGTGGATTGCTTTTTGATATGTTATAATATTCCTACCGTAAATTATATCAGCAAACGTTTTTATAATCAAGAAAAACAAAAGGAGTTATCAAAAAATGAATGAACTGAAAACAGGCATCAAACATACTGTGACCGTTTCGGTTGCCCCTGCACAAACGGCATTGGCAATGGGCAGCGGTACCCTTGAGGTGCTGGCGACTCCGGCAGTCATTGCATTGACGGAAAAGGCAGCTTGTGAATTGATACAGCCGTATCTGGAAGCCGGTGTTACCTCCGTGGGAACATTGATGTCGCTGGAGCATATCAGTGCCAGTCCTGTCGGTGCGGATATTAGGGCAGAAGCGGTATTGACGGCAGCAGACGGAAGAAAATACTGTTTTGATATTTTTGCTTATGACAATGCAGGGTTGATCGCCAAGGGAAAACACGAGCGTTTTTTGGTAAAATCGGAATCGTTTATGAAGAAAGCCCGTGCCAAGACGGGCGAACGTCAATGAGGGAGGAAATTGGTATGAACAGAGCAGAAAAAGCTGTGGAATACAAGCACAGCGGTAATAACTGCTGTCAGGCGGTTTTGATGGCGTTTGCCGACAAGCTGCCTTTGGATGAAAAAACACTGGCGGCAATCGGGTCAGGCTTTGGCTCGGGAATGGGCTGTATGGAAGCTACCTGCGGCGCACTTTGCGGAGCGGTAATGGCGGCAGGAATGCTGAATCAATCGGGCAGACCGACGGTAATGCAGTCAAAAGCAATGCTGGAAGAATTTAAAACCAACTGTGGTGCGGTCAAGTGCAGTGAACTGAAAGGAATTGGCACAGGGGTGGTACTGTGCAGCTGTGATGATTGTGTCAGAAATGCGGTGCTGGCATTGGAAGCGGTGATTGGTGCCGCCGCCGGTGCTGTCAGATAAGTGTTTTTTGTGATATAATATAGCGGTTAAGATATTATAGCGGTTAAGGTATTTCTTGATTACCGCCAATCATAAAGGAGATGCAAAGTAAAATGAAACTTGGAATTGTTGGATTGCCTAATGTTGGCAAAAGTACACTTTTTAATGCGATTACCAATGCAGGGGCACAGTCTGCCAACTACCCATTCTGCACGATTGAGCCGAATGTGGGTGTGGTGGCGGTTCCCGATCAGCGTCTGGATGCATTGGCAGCAATGTATGAGCCTGAAAAATTCACCCCGGCTACCATTGAATTTGTGGACATTGCAGGTTTGGTAAAGGGAGCGTCCAAGGGGGAAGGTCTGGGCAATAAATTCCTTGCCAATATCCGTGAGGTGGATGCCATCGTACACGTAGTACGCTGCTTTGAAAATGATGACATTGTACATGTAGAGGGCAGCATTGACCCCAAAAGAGATATTGATACCATCAATGTAGAACTGATCCTGTCGGATATAGAGGTGCTTGACAGAAGAATTGACAAAACACAGAAGCTCATTAAGGGCGACAAGAAATATCAGGCGGATCTGGACTTTTTCCTTAAAGTAAAAGAAGCACTGGACGCAGGCAAGCCTGCCCGCTCGATAGAATGTACCCCCGAAGAAGCAGAATTGCTGGCAAGTGTTTCCCTGCTGACCAACAAACCGATCATTTATGCCGCCAATATGAGCGACAGTGATTTTAAAGACGGATCCGCAGACGGCAACCCGTATTTTCAGGCGGTCAAGGAAATTGCCGCTGCCGAAAATGCAGGAGTGCTTCCGATCTGTGCGGAGATAGAAGCCGAAATTGCCGGAATGGAGCCGGAAGAAAAAGAACTCTTCCTGTCGGAAATGGGATTGGAACAGTCGGGTCTGGACAGACTGATCACAGCAGGATATGATCTGCTCGGATTGATTTCTTATCTTACCGCCGGCAAGCCGGAGGTTCGTGCGTGGACCATCACCAAGGGAACAAAGGCGCCTCAGGCAGCCGGTAAAATCCATACCGATTTTGAGCGGGGATTTATCCGTGCTGAAGTAGTGTCTTTTGAGGATTTGATGGAATGCGGCTCAATGACGGCCGCCAAGGAAAAGGGACTGGTTCGCTCGGAGGGCAAGGAATATGTGATGAAGGACGGAGATATTGTTCTGTTCCGATTTAACGTATAATCCTTGCGAAATCTCATCGAAGCTGTTTTGTACGGTAATCAATATCACTAAAATATTATCATAATCAAAAAAAAATTGGTTTTATTTGATTATTTGGCTGTAATGTGGTATGATGGTAGGTACAAAGGAGTGGACAGTATGACCAAGTATCCGGTTCATCTCAAAGAAGACAACAGTAAAACAGATAAAAAGTATCAGCTTTGTTTTTATGACGATGAAGTTATTTTTGAGCGTGTATGGAAGTCAAAGATCATCATAGCTTATAAAGATATGGATTTTGTGATGTTCGGCGCAGAGGGAGAAGGCAGTATTCTGATCAGCGAAAGAAATGGCGATACTGTCAGCTTTGTCAACAACTGCGACAATCGTTCCATTATGAGCAGCTTCGTCAGCAAAAATGTGCGTGTGACGGTTGTTTGACCAATTCGCACAAATCACTGCGGCTGAAAATGAATGATCTTTGGTGAAAATCCAAATTTGCAATTTGACCATTTCGGTGTTATAATATCATTAAAATAAAGTCGAGTAGCGAAAGCGTAAATCCGGACAGTGATCGTCACGGGTTTACGCTTTTTTGTCTGCCGTAAAATGAATGGAGGAACTATGGAACTAACAAAGAAATCCACACAAAAACCAACATCCGGTAAAAAGAAGGCTTCCGGCAACAAAATGGGTACCGCTCCCGTTAAGCGGCTGCTGCTGTCGATGGGAATACCAATGATCATTTCAATGGCATTGCAGGCATTGTACAACATTGTAGACAGCTATTTTGTGAGCTGTATGCCCAACACAGAGGATGTTCTGAATATGGGTGACTGCGGAGCGAATGCACTGACGCTGGCATTCCCTATACAAATGCTGATGGTTGCCATCGGGGTGGGTACAGGAGTCGGTGTGAATGCGATATTGTCCCGAAGCTTAGGAGAAGGCGACAGGGAAAAGGCAAGCAGAATAGCAGGCAATTCTATTTTTTTGGGAATAGGTACGTTTATTGTGTTTCTGATTTTTGGTGTTTTCGGAGTAAAAGCTTATATCGGCACCCAGACAAGTGATGCGGTGATCTTTGATATGGCATCGGAATATCTGACCATTTGCTGCGTTTATTCCTTTGGCATATCAATGTATATGACCTATGAAAAGCTTTTGCAGGCAACGGGCAGAACAGTATTATCAACCATCGCTCAGATCTCAGGGGCACTTACCAATATTGTTCTGGATCCGATAATGATATTCGGGCTGGCAGGCGTTCCCCAGATGGGAATAGCAGGAGCAGCGTATGCTACCATCATTGGTCAGTTTGTTTCGTTTTTGCTGGATGCGGTATTTCACTATCTCTTTAACAAGAAGGATTTTGACACCCATATGAAATATATGCTGCCGCAGGGAAAAATGATCGCAGAGATCTACCGTGTCGGTATTCCGGCGATCATTATGCAGGCGTTAATGTCGTTTATGACCTATGGCGTCAATATTATTTTCAATCTGGTTTCGGCATCGGCAGTGACTGCCTATGGCTTGTATTATAAAATACAGCAATTTGTATTTTTCTCGGCGTTCGGTATGAATAATGCAATGATACCGGTGATCGCTTTCAACTATGGTAAAAAGGATCAGCAAAGAGTGAACGACGGTATTCGTTATGGGATGCTGTATACGCTGGTGATTATGGCGGCAGGATTGATCGTACTGCAAACGTTTGCCTATGGCATATCTGATATTTTTGCCGTATCCGATCAAACAAAGGAGCTGACGGTGGCCGCCATCCGGATCATTACGGTGGGATATTTGTTTGTGGGCGCCAATATCGCCTATCAGGGCATTTTTCAGGCATTGGATCACGGAGTCGCCTCGTTGGTATTGTCCTTTTTGCGGCTGATCATCGTGGCTCTGCCGGTTGCTTTTGTTTTTACAATGCTTCCCCATTCACAATATACGATATGGTGGGCGTTTCCTATCGCAGAGTTCGCTGCTCTTATTTATGCGGTTTTGTATATGAGAAAAATCCGCAGCAGCAAAATTGATCCTCTTTCCGAACCCATTTCCGCAGGTTGTCCCGAACCCGAAACCACATAATCTGATCGCTGTTTCGGACAGACCCTACAGGACATTCCCGCTCTCGAACCAAAACGGTATGTACCGCATTTTGCAGATACATACCGTTTTGGTTTTTGTTTCGTTTTTGTTTTTCTGCTGTTCTGTTGTGATCGCCTGCTATCCGATGATTTTTTCCACTTCCGTAAATAAACATTGAGAATGTCTTAGTACTTTATCTTGATGCAGACTGCCAAAATACCATTTTTGGTACCGGACGTTTTGGGAAAGGGTTTCAAAAAATGCCGAAAGCCGGCTGACTTTACGCCGTCCGGTGACCATTCCCATATCGTTCATTGACGGCTGGTGAGTAATGATATAGTCAACGGTGTACTGGTGTTTTTCGAGATTATGAGCGGCATAGGCAATTTCTTCTTCTGTGGGCTGTTCGGCTTTCCACCACGTACCGTTTTCCTGTCGGAAATCTTTATCCATACTTTCTCCTCCGCCGAAAGCAAAAAAGGTTTTCCCTTCGATGGTATAGATCTCGCCTCTCATCAGGTGGTATAAATTACCGCTGATATGGTGTACTTTGCCGCCGTACAGTTCGGTCACGGGATAGGCGGAAAGTAAATCAAAATTTTCGTGTGTACCGTCAATAAACAGTGTTTTGTAGCGTTTGCTGCCGATTTTGTGGAGAAGGGCTTTTTCTTTGGGGGAATTTTCCCATATAAACCCAAAATCACCACAGATGATCAGACAGTCTTTTTTGCCTAAACTGCGGATCCTTCTGTTTTCAAAGCGTTCTATTTCTCCGTGAGTATCTCCTGTAACGTAAATCATATAGGCTCCCTTAATTATTACTACAAATATCGTATTTTACAGGCACAATTTGTGTCAATATCCCATTTGTGTTTTATAACAAAATAATGTAAAATAATGTATATCTATTAATGTATATCTATCTTATTCGATGGACGACAGGAACTGATCTGACTCGTCGAACAACGACATCTCATTATATCACAGGAGTGTAATTTTTTCTATGAAAAAAACAATTACTTTTTTACTGGCGGCAATGATATTTTTGTCGGTTATGATGATCCTTCCTCCCCGAACGGCAAAGGCTGCCAATTATGATATTGATTTTGATACCGCCTGCAAGTCGATTTATCTGGAAAATCTGGATACGGGCATCAGTGTTTACCAAAAAGAGGAAAATGCAAGACGTTATCCTGCCTCTACTACCAAAATTATGACTTATATTATTACGGTAGAAAGTGTGGATGATATTAAGAATACATCAGTAACCGTCAAAAACAGCGTTTTGCAGGAACTGGAAAACACCGGAAGCTCGGTGGCTGGACTGAAAGCCAAGGAACAGCTTTCTGTCTATCAGCTTCTGCATTGTCTGATGATCCCCTCGGGCAACGATGCTGCCCTGGTGTTGGCGGACTATGTAGGGAATGGCGATGTTTCCCGTTTTGTGGATAAAATGAACCGGAAAGCGGAAGAGCTGGGCTGTAAAAATACGCATTTTAACAATCCTCACGGACTGAGCGACCCCAACCATTACACAACGGTCAGCGATATGGCAAAGATCACAAAGTACGCTATGACGCTTCCGTATTTTTTGGATATTACCAATACGTCTTATTCGGATTGTCTGGGGGAGGACAGATACCTGATTACGACCAATTATATGATCGACGCCTCCAGAGGCGGTGATTATTACTATGAATATGCCAAGGGGATCAAAACAGGTTCCACGGGAAATGATTCCGGTTATTGTCTTGTTTCAACGGCATCCAAAGATGGGTATACCTACCTTTGTGTTGCCTATGGCGCTCCCTATGAAGATGAACACGGTGAGCAGTATGAGAATGGCGCTATGCAGGATTCTAAAAAACTTTACGAGTGGGCATTTGACAACTTGGAAATTAAGACTATCATCGATAAAAACGAGCTGGTAAAAGAAGTCGATCTGAATTATGCCTGGAATAAGGACAGTATTCAGCTTTCGCCCCTCAGCAGTTATTCTACCATATTGCCTGCGGATGTTGACATTTCAAGTATCGACAAAACCTTTGATCTTCCGAACAGCGTGAATGCACCCATCAAAGAAGGCGATAAGGTCGGTACGGTGACACTCAGCTATGCCGACCAGAAATTGGTGACAATGGATCTGATCGCTTCGGAAACGGTAGACCGCAGCGAGCTGCTGTCGGCCATCGACGGCATCAAAACATTGGTGACTTCTACCTGGTTTATTGTTGCTTTGATCGTAATAGCAATATTGTTTGTGATTTATCTTATTATCGTACGTTATTACACTAACCGCAGAAAAAATCAGCGTCCTGTTAAAAAATACCGCAAATTTTAACCCAAATGGCTCAAAATCCCTCACCTCTGCAGGTGGGGGATGATGTGATAAGAGGAAATTTTGGGGTATCTGTAAAAATGTTTGGGTATCTGTAAAAATGATATTGACAAAATCATACAAAACGTTTAAAATGATAGTGTTGTATTGAATAGATAGGGAGACGTATCGAAGTGGTCATAACGGGCCTGACTCGAAATCAGGTAGCCCTCACGGGCTCGTGGGTTCGAATCCCACCGTCTCCGCTTAAAAAATCCGCAAAGTAGATGATGTTTTGCGGGTTTTTTTGTTATGTTCCGAATAAGGCGGCAATCAGAAGAAATGGGTAACAGTCAGAATATTCTATACGCTTATCCCACTGTGAAGGAGTGTATCAAAAAATGAAATGGTCAAGAAAATGTGTTGTTTGTTTGTTTTTTTCTGCTGTTTTATCTTTCAGCGGCTGTTTGATCTCCCCAAAACGCCTTTCAGATGGAGCTGAAAATTCCGGACAAAATTCTTATGATGTTTCGGTGGTCAACCGATCTTATGACAAACGTCAGCAAACGTATGAAATCTCTGTTTCTGTCAAAGAAAAACCGGAAGTGACACACGCCGAGCTGAAGGGTACTTGTACAGGAAATATCGGAAAGAAAGCATCGGTTGCTTCTTATTATCCCGGCAATGTTCTGATCAGCAATACGGTTGGATTGATCGGACCTCCTTTCCAAGTGAATGTTGACGATGATGTGGAAACTCCGGAGATAACACTGACCTATTCTCCCGATGATCTGCGAGGGGTCCCCGAAAAAAATATCGCTGTGATGTATGTGGAAGAGGATACACAGCAGTTTGTTCAGGTGCGTGATGCGAAAACCGACTTTGAGCTTCATACAGTGACTTTTCCTGTTTACAGTGATGGGGTCTATTTGCTGTTTGACATCTACGAATACGGCAGTGCAATGGGATGGGCTGTATCAGAATATGCCTATGAAAAAGATCTCACCGATTACATATCCGACTGGGAACGGGAACATCCTACGGGCGATATTATGAAGCTGGCGGATAAACAATGGGCAAAAGAAAATGCTCCCGATTTTCATATCAGTACTCCCGAACAACTGGCAAGTGCTGTCTATTATGCCAATACCATCGGCGGTAAGATACAGCTTTATCTTGATGATGATATTGACCTGACGCCGTATCAATGGGCTCCCATCGGCGTAAGCTATGGTCCCGGCGTCAGTCTGTATGTTGATGGGCAAAATCATACCATTCACGGTATGACGATCAATATGCCCAAAGAATGTGAAGTAGGATTGACCGGATATATTTCCAACGTTACGATCCGTGACCTTACCTTTGACAATGTTTTGGTCAGAGGATTGCGGTACGTGGGTGTTCTTTGCGGAGAATGCCACGGGGAAAAGAACTTTCATCACCTGAAGATCAGCGGTAACGTAACGGGAGATGCCAATAATACCGGCGCTTTGGTAGGAGCAGGAGCGTGGGGAATTTATGATGACTGTGATTTTCAGGTTGCGGTCAACGGTGTTTTTACCCAATATCGTACTCCTGCTGAAAAAGTCAAGGCGGAGGCATCCGACGAAAGTATGTTTACCATTACGGTCAATGACAAGGGACAAATTGAAAGAACCGAAGCGGATTTTTCCGAGATATTGTCGTGGGTCATTCTGGATGGAGAGAAGCATATGCTTTCCAGAGGGGCGGAAAAGGAGCTGGTGCTGCCCGATCAGATATGGGAGAAGATCGGGGCACAGCACGGAAAAACGTATTCGGTGCATCTGGAGGGATATTCCAGAGAAGCAGGAGGGTATATTCGAGTCAGCAATCAAATTGACTATCGGTATGAGTAAAAATGATATTGGTATGAGGTAAAAATGATATTGGTATGAATAAAACCCATCTTCGTATGTGCAGCAGCATACGGAGATGGGTTATTTTTATTTTTCTCGAAGTCTGGGGTGCAGGGGTGCGGTGCATCCCTGCCGGGGTCAAGGGCGAGCAGCCCTTGCGGGGTTTGGGGCAGCGCCCCGATAACAGTAAGGTCGTTTACTATCCGTCACGAAACAGTGACAGTGAAGATTTTGACTGCATAAGAGGGGGTCATATCATAAGCGACTACTCTGACATAATAGGTTCCCGATTTTGTGGGAGTGAAAGAGGCAGCAGCTTAGAGGCAGTGGTTCCCTGTGCATCCCTAAGCAAAAGTACACCTGTTGTGTCGGGAGATACAGACGCACTGCGGCACAAAGAAACCCTGTCTGTAATATTCAGATTGCCGGAAAATGCAGCATTGGCCTCTTTACCAACGAACATAGCACTGTTCAACGAAAGCTGGTCACTGCTGTTGTCGTGGATGGAAGTACCGTCCAAGACGGTGACAGTGCCTTTATTGACAGCAATTTTTCAAAAATATTCAATGGAACTCATTATAATATCATTGTCCTCAAAATTCCACTATCTTTTTCAAAAATCTCCATTTTTACTATACATCCATCCCTATTTTTGTCAACTATGTTTGAAAAGCAAAAAATCCCTGCACAAGCGGTTCACTGTGCAGGGACGCAGGAGGAGCAAAGCTCCCTTATTTCTGATACGTCAGATCATTTTTTCTTGCTTCCTCATCTTCGTTTAACCAACGATAATTTCGCCTTCCACATTGCCTGCGATGGCGGCGGCATTGGCTTCATCTGTGTCAATGTGCATAGCGGGAGCAAATTTAGGGCTTACTCTGATGACAACATCACCGAATACTACTTTTCTGCCTTCGCCGCCTGTGGCAACGCTGACGATCTGTTTGTCCTTCAATCCAAATTCTTCTGCTGTTTTGGGATCAAGGTGAATGTGTCTTTTTGCAACGATAACACCCTGTGCGATGTCTACTTCCCCTTTGGGGCCTACGAGTTTGCAGCCGGGAGTTCCCTGGACATCTCCTGACTCCTTTACAGGGGGAACAATACCGAGTTTACGGGCATCGGTAAAAGAAACTTCCACCTGATCGGCAGGGCGAACAGGACCAAGAATAGAAGCAGACATTTCTCCCTTGGGACCAACGACGGTGACTTTCTCAAAACAGGCAAACTGACCGGGCTGAGAAAGGTCTTTTTTCTTTGTCAGTTCTGCTCCCTTGCCAAAAAGGATCTCCAGACTTTCCTGTGTAACGTGTACGTGACGTGCGGATGTTTCAACAATAACTTTCATTTTCAGTTCTCCCATCTCTGTATACAGTACAGAATAATTTTATTGATAGGAACATTTTACAACTGTTTTCAGAAAATGTAAAGACCATAACAAAATTTTACCATACTTTAATGTGCATTTTTGGAAAGGGTTTCACGAAAGAACTTTGATTTGTAAGATTTTGGCGGCAGGAAGATACTCTGTTTTTGGCAGCCGTTTTCTGAGTATCCTCTTATGCTGGCGTATCGGTTGTGGAAGCAGAAGGATCAGGATAGGTATGATCGCAAATTTCCTTGATTTTTTCCTGAAGCCGGAGGAAATCCTCGAAAGCCGCCGGTTTATTGTTGGGGTTACGCAGCAATGCTGCCGGATGGAGTATTGGCATCATCAAAATACCGTTCTTCTCGAAAAACTGACCGTGTTCCTTCATAATTTTGATGTCAGGCTTGATGATTTTAGCAGCAGCGATCCGCCCCAGACAGACAACGATTTTGGGACGCAGTATCGCAAATTGACGGCGCAGCCATTGGATACACTGTTCCTGTTCCTCCGGCAAAGGATCACGGTTTTTAGGAGGACGGCATTTCACAATATTGGCAATATAAATGTTTTTGTGTCTGTCAAGATCGACAGCGGTCAGCATTTTATCCAGAAGCTGACCACCCCTGCCGACAAATGGTTCTCCCTGTAGATCCTCATTTTCACCGGGACCCTCACCGATCAACATTACTTCTGCATCATCGACCCCTACGCCGAACACCACATTCGTTCTTGTTTCACACAAAGCGCAGTTATGACAGTTCAGACATTGTTCCTTCAGCTTTTGGAATTCTTCCTTTTTATCAGGCATAATAGCCCTCCTTACATTGATCTTTGAATAATGTTATCATATTCCGTCATTTTTTTCAATCTCTTTTACACGCCCAGATGATGGGTCATCAGTAAACACAGCCATAAAATGTGAAAAGCATTGATGATTACATAATATACCAGAATACCGCCTAACATCAGCCGGGTCATTTTGGGATGACGAGGGGGGCTTGCGCCAAAGCGGATATGCAGATAGGTAAGCAGAATAAGCGGTATCATACATTTCAGACCAAATCCGTAGGCATTCTGGATGGGTACGGCCATCAGAGGGTTAGCCTCCACGAACAGTCCGCTGGCAAGTAATATCAAAGTGAAAAGATAATCCGATACATTCAGCAAATACAGCCAGATCAGGTATTTATCATATTCTGTTTTGGTTCTGAGCATAGCAATTATTTTGTTCATAGCCATTCCTTTCAAAAAATAATACAAAATTGATCGTACAAGGTCAAAAGTTGTTGACAAAACGAATGCGGATGATGTAAAATTAATCTATGTTTTTTGATTTTGGGAGGGCTTTATAATGGAGAAAAAACCATTTATTACTAAAGAACAGGCACAGCAAATGATGGAAAAATACCCTACACCGTTCCATATTTATGACGAAAAGGGTATCCGTGAAAATGCCCGTAAGCTGAAACAGGCTTTTGCGTGGAACAAGGGTTTTAAAGAATATTTTGCGGTCAAAGCGACCCCTAATCCCAGTATTCTGAAAATCTTGAAGGAGGAAGGATGCGGTACGGACTGCTCTTCCTATGCGGAGCTTCTGATGAGTGAAAAATGCGGATTTCAACATCCCAATATTATGTTTTCCTCGAATGATACACCCGAATCCGAGTTTCAATATGCCAAAGAACTGGGTGCGATTATTAATCTGGATGATATTACCCATATTGATGCGCTGGAAAAAGCCTGCGGCATTCCCGAAACGATTTGCTGCCGTTTCAATCCGGGCGGAAAATTTTCTATCTCCACCACCATTATGGATAATCCCGGAGATGCCAAGTATGGTATGACAAGAGAACAGATCAAAGAGGCGTTTCTTCGTTTGAAACAGTTGGGTGCGAAAGAGTTTGGCATTCACTCCTTCCTTGCCAGCAATACCGTATCCAATGAATATTATCCCACGCTTGCCAAGATCCTTTTCCGTTTGGCGGTGGAACTGAAAGAGGAAACCGGTGTCCATATCGGCTTTATCAATCTTTCGGGAGGCGTTGGCGTGCCGTATACTCCCGACAAAGAGCCGAATGACATTCTTGTCATCGGGGAAGGCGTACACAAAGCATTTGATGAAATTCTGGTTCCTGCCGGAATGGGTGATGTGAAAATCTTTACGGAGCTGGGCCGCTTTATGCTGGCGCCTTATGGTCATCTTGTGACAAAGGCGATCCACGAAAAGCACATCTATAAGGAATATATCGGTGTGGATGCCTGTGCCGTTAACTTGATGCGTCCTGCCATGTATGGTGCTTATCATCATATTACGGTATTGGGCAAGGAACAGGAGCCTTGTGATCATACCTATGATGTTACCGGCTCTCTTTGCGAAAATAACGATAAATTTGCCATTGACCGCCCACTTCCCAAAATCGAAATGGGGGACATTCTGGTGATCCACGATACCGGTGCCCACGGATTTGCAATGGGCTACAATTACAACGGCAAACTGAAATCTGCCGAATTGCTCCTTCGGGAGGATGGCTCAGTTGTGGAAATTCGCCGTGCGGAAACGGTTGATGACTACTTTGCTACTTTGGACGGCTATTGGAATGTGATCGACTGATAGTGAAGGTTGACCTTTGAGGGGCTTACGGAGGTTTCCGTAAGCCTTTTTTTCATAATTCTATTTTGTGCGGGAAGGAGGAATTTTATTCCTGTTCTTTTTGCTAAAAAAATTATTTTTTATTGTGATATATTTTGGTTGAAAAATACGAAATGATGTTTTATAATAGATAGTAAATAAGATGTGGGAACAGCTATATCTTTTGTGTGAAACAGTATCTTATCCGCCTTTGGCGGTGGGAAATAAATTTTTAAAAATGGAGGTATCATTTATGCAACTACTCAAAAAATGTATCGCAGAATTAATTGGAACATTCGTCCTCGTATTGTTTGGCTGCGGCACGGCAGTTGCCGTGCAATGCTCCAAAGACAATTTACCGGGCTATATGCTCACAGCATTGGCTTTTGGACTTGTCATTGTAGCAATGGCGTATTCCATCGGCAATATTTCGGGATGTCACATCAATCCTGCCGTATCGATTGCTATGCTTGTCAGCAAAAAAATGACAGTCAAAGAATTTTTTGCTTATATCTGCGCACAGTTTATCGGCGGCATTGCCGGCGGCGCTATGCTGTTTGCGATTTTCCCGGCAAGTACCGGATTGGGCAGCAATGGTCTTTATAACGGCAATATTGCGGCATCGCTGCTGATTGAAGTGATTTTGACGTTTGTATTTGTTCTTGCCATTCTGGGAGTTACATCCAAAGTACAGAACGGTGCCGTTGCCGGTATCGTGATCGGCTTGTCGCTGACATTGGTACACATTTTCGGCATTTACTTTACAGGCACATCCGTCAACCCTGCCAGAAGCTTCGGTCCTGCCATCTTTGCGGCTGGTGATGCGTTTGCTAATGTATGGGTATTTATTCTTGCTCCGCTGGTAGGTGCTGTCCTTGCCGCTTTGGTATACAAGGCCATTTCCTGCGGCAGTGAGGATGACGCTCAGAATAAGGCAGAAGTTCCTGCTGTGAAGGCTGCTTCCAAGAAAAAGAAATAATCCAAGCTATTCTTTGATGAAAACAAGTGACAGTTTTTTGGCTGTCACTTGTTTTTTACGGATGGATTTAGCATTAAAAAAAGGGCAATCTACCATTAACGGTTGATCACTGTTGACAAAAACAAAAATACGAATTACAATAGAAATGGTTTAATAGATGAAACTTAATAGGGAGGTCATCGAAATGTATAAGACAACGATCAAAATAGACGGGATGATGTGTGGAATGTGTGAAGCTCACGTCAACGATGCGGTAAGAAATGCCTTTAAAATCAAAAAAGTGAATTCTTCGCATAAAGAGGGTCAAACAGAAATTATTTCGGAACAGGAAATCGCTCAGAAGGACTTGACTGCTGCGATCGAAAAGACCGGTTATAAGGTGATTTCTGTTGAGAGCGTTCCGTATGAGAAGCAGGGATTTCATCTTTTTGGCAAAAAATAAATCACTGCTTTGAACAGTATCAAAAAATTCCGCTGCCTACTTCAAATAGTATGCAGCGGAATTTTCTATTTTTACCATTGATCAGTCAAATAACTGTACCCAGTTATTTTTATCAATGCCAATGCCGACTTTGGTATAGTTGGAATTAACGATGGTGTTGTAATGCGAAGAAGAGTTTTTCCACGCTTCCATCACAGCAGTGGGAGAGGTGTAATCCCAGGCGATATTTTCAGAAATATATCCTTCACCGATACTGAGGTCTTCCAGCAGTGTTGACCAGCTTCTGCCGTCGGGACGAGTATGTGACTGAGATTTCACCAGCTCCTGAGCACGAATATTGGCGGCAACCGTCAGCTTGTTATCAAGCGTAACGGGTTTGACACCTGCTTTTGCCCGATATTCATTGATGATTTTGAGTTCTTCTTCCATTTGGGCAGTGATCGTCGGGGTGTCAGAGATCACTTTCAGAGTGAGATTTTTGGAAGCAGTATGACCGAGCACATCTTTGGCGGAAACTCTGATCGTATAGGTTCCCGGAGCAGACATTGCCTTTAGCGTGGGAACATCATCGGGAGAATAGTCACTCAGTGTACTCCAGCTTCCGCTGGTGTTTTTGTATTCTACTTTGTACTGATAGGGTTCGCAGCCGCCCGAGAAATTAGCAAGTGCGGAGAAATTGCTGTTAACAAAGGAAATTCCGGTAGAAAGGGAGGTACCGTTTTCGATAAAGTTGGTGCCGTAGTTTTTGATGACTTTCAAATCAAGATATTTGGAAGCATATCTGCCTTCTGCATCCAGTGATCCAATTCTGATGGTGTAAAAACCGGTTTGATCCGGTACGGTAAGCACTTTGGAATCGGCTTTGACATAGCCGGTAAGAACCTTCCAGTCGCCGTTATTGCGGCGGATAGAATATTTGTAAGTATATGGCTGAGTTCCGCCTTTGAATTTTGCTTTCATTACAATATTGGTTCCCGGTTCTGCGGAGGAAGCACTGAGAGAGCAGCCGTCATTTTCAAAGGCTGCATTCGTATCTTTGATCACGTTAAGTGTATGATAGGAGGTACGAGTTGTACCCTTGGTATCCTTAGCGATGATCTTAACGGTAGCATCGCCGGCGGCATCGGGAATTTTAATACTGTAAGTGCTGCTTTGTATATAATCGGTCAGCGTTGTCCATTTACCGGTCACATCACGAATAGCATACTTATAGGTATACGGTTCAATGCCGCCGGTAAATTTAGCAGCGGCGGTAATGGTACTGCCTGCTTTGGGGGTGGAAGTACTGACAGTCGATCCGTTTTCTGAAAAAGGCTGATTGGTATCCCTCTTGACCGTAATATATTGATAGCTTGAATTATAAGTACCGTTGGCGTCTTTAGAGGCGATGCGGATGGTATAAAATCCTGCGGTGGCAGGCATCGTTATTTTTTGGGAAGCGGTTTTAACATAGTCATTGGTAACGTATACCCATTCTCCCATTCCCAGACGATAAGAATATTTGTATTGATACGGTGCGGCACCGCCGGTGAATTTGGCATAAGCAGTAGTGCTTTCTTTAATATTGACCTTATACTTGCTCAGAGAACTATCCTCATTTACAAATGCTTTGCCGGAATCTTCTTTGACGGTAAGCGTTTGGCTGACAGAACGAATGGTGCCGTTGGCATCCTTCACAGAAGCTCTGACGGTATAGTAACCGGGAACAGAGGGCATTTTGATTTTCTGTACCGTATTGCGGACATAGTCGGTAGCGTAGGTCCATTCTTTAGAGCCAAGCAGTCGATAAGAATATTTGTATTGATATGGTTTGACGCCGCCTGTAAAGCTGCTGTTGACGGTAACGCTGTCATTCACTGCCACACAGTCGGAACTGAGGGAGGAATGATCGTCTTGCAGTTCTTTTCCGGTATCTTCTTTGACCGTCAGATACTGGTAGCTGGAGGCATAGTTGTCTGCCGCATCCCAAGCAGAAATTCTGACGGTGTAAAATCCCGCCGCAGAAGGCATTTTGATTTCTTGTTCCGTGTTGGTAACCAAATCAGTGACATAGTTCCAGTCCCCATTTTCGATACGGTAAGAATATTTATAAGTGTAGGGCAGAACACCGCCTGTAAATTTTGCCTTGGCGGTAATGCTGTCATTGACATTGACCGCAGTGCTGCTGAGAGAGCATTTTCCTGCGGCAAAAGGATTTCCCGTATCACGGGTCACTGAAATATACAGATATTTAGAGGCATAATTTCCCTCGGCATCCCAAGCAGCAATGCGTACCGTATATTTACCTGATTTTTTAGGAAGCTTGATCATCTTGACTTTTTTAGCAGTGACCTCCGTCAGATCGACCCATTCACCGCCATTGACACGGTAGCAATATTTGTATTGATAAGGTCCGGTGCCGCCTGTAAATTTGGCATAAGCGGTAAAGCTTGTTCCCACAGGCACGGAAGTTTCGGAAAGATAGGAGCCGTTGTCCGAGAATGCTGCCGCCGCAGAAACCTTCATACCGACAAAGTCTGACAAAGTATCGCAGGTTGCGGTAATGGCTGATACACTGCCGATGATAGTCAGTGCCAACGCTGCCGCTAACGCTTTTTGAGCACATTTTTTGACATTGATTTTGTGTGTCATTATAAATCCTCCTTGTTAGTCAATCTTGTTATTTTGCCTAATGTTTCATCTGCCATTCATGATAACAGCAAAAATGTAAAAGTAGTCGGCACTCATCAGAGTACCGACTATCGTCATATATTATTGAAAGTAGGCGACACCGCTCTCGAAGATTTTCTGATCTTTTTCAAACGGTACGTTGAAGTAAAGATTGTCACCTTTGCGTTCGGAATGTCCCATTTTGCCGAGGACACGTCCATCGGGGCTGGTAATGCCTTCGATCGCACAAACAGAACCATTGGGGTTATATTCAATATCGCCGGCTGCATTACCGTTGGGATCAACATACTGTGTAGCGATCTGGCCATTGGCGATCAGCTGACGAAGAACATCGTCGTCGGCAACAAATCGTCCCTCACCGTGTGAAATCGGGATCGCAAATACATCACCTGCATTCACAGAGGAGAACCACGGTGATTTTACGGAGGTGACTCTGGTATATGCCATTCTGGAAATATGTCTGCCGACCGTATTGAAGGTCAATGTAGGATCGTTTTCTTTCAGATCGGTGATTTCTCCATAGGGAACCAGACCAAGTTTGATCAGAGCTTGGAACCCATTACAGATACCGAGCATCAGACCGTCACGTTTTTTCAACAGCGTATTGACGGCTTCGGATACTCTGGGATTGCGGAACGTGGTCGCAATAAACTTACCGGAACCGTCCGGTTCGTCACCGCCTGAGAAGCCGCCGGGAAGCATAATCATTTGTGACTGCTCAATTAATTTTACCATTTCGTCGATGGTTTCCTCTATGGCGTTCGGCGTCAGGTTTCTTACGATCAGAAGCTGCGGATCAGCTCCTGCTTTGCGGAAGGCTCTTGCGGTATCCACTTCGCAGTTCGTGCCCGGAAAAACAGGGATAAACACTTTAGGTTTTGCTGTTTTGACCGCAGGGGAGGAAGTGTTGCGTTCGCTGTAAAGCGGTACTTCCGTTTTATTTTCGGGGCAGGCTGCCTTTGTCGGGAATACACCCTCCAGTTTGCCTGTCCATTCGCTGATCAGTTCGTCAATAGCAAGGGACTGACCGTTGACAGTGATGGCAGCATTGTCCGTTGTAGTACCGAGGTCATAGGAAAGAATATCCGATGAAAGCACAGCGCCGTCAGCCAGCTCTATGACAAGAGAGCCGCTCAAAGGAGCAAATAATTCATTATGAGTCAGCGATTGAGCAAAAGTAAAGCCGAGTTTGTTGCCAAATGCCATTTTTGCCACAGCGGCAGCGGCACCGCCTTCACGAACGACAGAAGCAGCCAATACTTTTCCATCATTCATCAGCGCATAAACAGCACGATACATTGCTTTGAGCTTTTCCCAGTCGGGCAGTAAGGTTTCTTTGTTTTCCGGAATGGGAACATAGATAACTTTGGAACCGCTCTTTTTGAATTCAGCAGAAACGGTTTTGGAGGCTTTGGTCATTGCAACGGCAAAGCTGACCAGTGTGGGAGGAACATCAAGATCTTCAAATGAACCCGACATACTGTCTTTGCCGCCGATAGACGGCAGACCCAGTTGGATCTGTGCGACAAGAGAGCCTAACAGAGCAGCGGCAGGCTTGCCCCAACGCTGCGGCACATTGTGCAGACGTTCAAAATATTCCTGAAACGTCAGTCTTGCCGTCAGCGGGTCGGCGCCGATTGCAAGAAGCTTTGACAGGGATTCAATGACCGCATAAGCAGCGCCGTGGAACGGACTCCAACGGGCGATACCGGGAATATAACCGTAAGCCATTGCAGTAGCGTCGTCCGTTTCACCCTCCAGAAGCGGGATTTTGGCAGCCATTGCGTCCTGCGGCGTCAACTGTGTGACGCCGCCAAAAGGCATCAGAACCGTTGCCGCACCGATGCTGGAGTCAAAACATTCACAAAGTCCCTTTTGAGAGCATACTTCCAGTCGGGACAGGTTGGCTTTAAAAGCATCGGCTGTATCCAGATGGCAGAGAATTTCGGGAGCTTTTTGGCGGTAGCATTTTTCAGGATCGGGAGCGGTGATATAAGCGTTGGCTGTTTGGGTAACACCGTTGGTGTTGAGGAACTCACGGCTCAGATCGACGATCGTTTTTCCACGCCATTTCATAGTAAGACGGGGATTTTCAGTTACAACGGCGACAGCGGTTGCTTCCAGATTTTCTTGATCCGCTTCTGCAATAAACCGATCCACATCTTTGGCGTCCAGTACGACCGCCATTCTTTCCTGTGATTCGGAGATGGCCAGTTCTGTACCGTCAAGACCGTCATATTTTTTCGTTACCTTGTCAAGATCTACGGTAAGACCGTCAGCCAGTTCACCGATGGCAACGCATACGCCGCCCGCACCAAAATCGTTGCAGCGTTTGATCAGGGTAGAAACATTGCTGTTGCGGAAAAGCCGTTGTATTTTACGTTCTGTCGGAGGATTGCCTTTTTGTACTTCGGCACCGCAGGTTTCGATAGAGTTGGCAGTGTGTGCCTTGGAAGAACCGGTTGCGCCGCCGCAGCCGTCACGTCCCGTACGGCCGCCGAGAAGGACAATAACATCATCGGGAGCAGGAACATCACGAACGACATTGGCTTTGGGCGATGCACCAATTACCGCACCGATCTCCATTCTTTTAGCAACATAACCGCTGTCATACAGTTCTGTTACCTGACCGGTAGCCAAGCCGATCTGGTTGCCGTAGGAGCTGTAGCCGGCAGCGGCTCCGGTAGTGATCTTGCGTGAAGGAAGCTTGCCTGCCATTGTTTTTTCAAAGGGAACGGTCGGATCGCCCGAACCGGTCACACGCATTGCCTGATAAACATAGGCACGTCCCGAGAGGGGGTCACGAATAGCGCCGCCAAGACAAGTGGCAGCTCCTCCGAAGGGTTCGATTTCGGTAGGATGATTGTGTGTTTCGTTTTTGAACTGTACAAGCCACTGCTCGGTTTTTCCGTCAATGGTAACAGGTACTTCGATAGAACAAGCATTAATTTCGTCACTCTGGTCGAGATCAGGAATAAGACCACGTTTTTTGAGCAGCTTCATACCCACCAGAGCCATATCCATCAAAGATACGTCCCGTGTGGTGTTTTTGCCGTAAATTTCGTCACGGCTTTCGTAATAAAGCTGAAGGGCATCTTCAATCGTTTTGGAGAGAGTATTCTTTTCGATTTCGATTTTCTCCAATCTTGTCAGGAAGGTGGTGTGACGGCAGTGATCTGACCAGTATGTGTCGATCACCCTGAGTTCGGTGACGGTAGGATCACGGTGTTCAGTATCACGGAAGTAGTCACGGCAGAATTTCAGATCCGAAAGGGTCATAGCAAATCCCATAGAATCATAGTAGTGCTGCATTTCATCCTCGTTCCATACAATGAAGCCCTCAATGACGGCAACATCCTCGGGAACGGCAGCGTGCATATCGAGTGTATCGGGTTTATCAAGAGAAGCAAGACGTGACTCAACGGGGTTAATGAGGTAATTTTGAATTTTAACAAATTCTTCATCGGTGATATTGCCTTTGACGGCAACCAGTTTTGCACTGACAACCTGTGGTCTTTCTTCCTGTGTCAGCAGCTGCACACACTGTGCGGCGGAGTCTGCTCTCTGGTCATATTGTCCCGGAAGATATTCCATTGCAAACACACGGAAATCTTTGGTTTCGGGAAGTGTTTCATCATATACCATATCGGCATTGGTTTCGCTGAGAATTGTATTTTTTGCTTTTTCAAAATTCTCACCATCCAGACCGCTCATATCGTAGCGGTTGATCACTCTGACCTTTTGAATATTGTTAATTCCAAGATTATTCTGAAGGTCAGCCATCAGCTTCGATGCTTCTACATCAAAGCCGGCACGTTTTTCCACAAAAATTCTTTTGACAGCAGCCATTTTGTTTTCACCCATCTCTGCATTTTTTTATTTTGTACCTGCAACCCCTATGATGGTCCTGCACAAAATATATATCTAAATTCTATCATATCCCGCCTTATTTTTCAAGTTATGCCGTCAATTTACTTGGACAGCAGAAGGATCTGTGTTGATCTGAACAATGCGGTGGTTGTTTTCAACACATTCCAGTTGGATATACAGTGTCTGTGGAAAATGTGCCGTGATCAGAGTGGGGGTTTCTTCAAACGGTGTTTTGTTCCAATTCAGAAAGCTTTTGACAAAAATGCGGTGGTCAAGATAAAACTGTCCGATACATTGTGCCGTGATGGAAGCAAATTTCTCCAATCCTACAGGTTCAAAAACACGCTGGGGCAAGCCGCTGAAAGCAACAAAAACCGCTCCGCTGCCGTGAACACAGCGGTAGTAACAGAATGGGCGGTCAGATAAGGCAATAGCGGCAAGGGAAAGGGTATGGCCGTTGTAGGTATCATTCAGGTCAAATTCTTTGAGAGTAAGGGGGCGAAGTTTCCATTGTCTGCCAAGTTCCAGAAGCTGTTGAGGAAATTGGAGGATGTCCTCCCGAAAGCCGTTAATATTATTCCAGCCCCACATCCACGTATGGCTGACGTTCGATTCCGACCCGATGAACTGTAGGGGATAGTCAGTTTTGCCAAAGGTAATGATCCCTCTTGAGAGGTCGATATTCCAGCGGCTGTTTTTGACGACCAGCTCGCCGCAGGCTGTTTGTACGGCAATGGACTGTCCCAGACAAGCGGAAAATACTTGTGTCCAGTCACTCGGGTCAACGGGGATATTGTTGATTGGTACCATAGAAAACATCTCCATTTTAATGAATTTTGTCATTTCTCATTATACCTTGCCAACCGGTAAAAGTAAACAAAAAATCTACAGAAAGGGAGTCTGAAAGGCTCGGCTTTCTGCGGTTTTTTCAGGAACAGATGGCGATAGGCAGCCAAGGTCTGTGGGGGAGGTATCATCAAGATGGAAAACGGGTGCGGATAAGGCGGTATATGCCGTCTATGATAAAGACGATGCCTGCTGCGATCGAGTAAAATTGGATGGTGGACGCAGGAGCAGCCAGTATACTTAACCCCATTAGTAAAAACAGAACCGCTCGTATGATATACCATACTTTGTCGGGAGGGTGATCGGAATGCTGAATGTGTTCGATGTAGTTATAGGCGGTGCATAGAAAACCGATGCCAAAAACGGCACTGCTCAGAATAAACAAGGCATCTTGTTTTACGATAAGGATAGCGTACAAAGAAAGCAGTACGATGGCAGTATAAATACGGGGTTGGTTTTGCTTGAAGTTCCAGCCCGAACGGATCAGCCGCCGCACCGATACAAAAATATTGAAGATGATCATACCGAACAGTACGACCCCCACGGAGATAAGGATAAATACCTCGGGTATTATCAAAAACAAAATTCCGAACAGGATCATTGCCAGAGCTTTGGCAAGAGGAGAAGTACGCAGTGTTTGTATGATTTTCCCGTCCTTGATGCGATGCAGGGTTTTATCGAAAAAAGCGATGATGGGCAAAGCCGTCAGTTTGCGTCTGATGGTAGTGTTATGGCGGTCGGTGAGGGTACGCAGAATATTTTCAAAATCAAATTGATCGTTTTTTGCCAGATCCTGCAAAGTGACCGCTCCATTGGCACAAAGTGCCTTAAACAGTCCGTCCACGATTGTCCGGCGTTCTTCCATTGAAATGTTGGCGAGCCATTGTTCGAGCGTTTGATTGATCCATATGCTTTGGGGGGAGTTTTCGTGGCAGAGATCGAGTTCACCGTCAGAGATTTTCCACGTGATAATATCGTGTTGAGCAATACCGGAGGCAGCACTTTTGACAATTTTACAGTGATAAAATTGGGTGTCAAATAATTTGCCGATGACGCAAAAGGCAGGAACGATTTTGGTGGTGCGGCTGACGATACGGTCCATATTCAGATGGCCGAATACATCCTCTGACAGTCCCGGCCCGTCGTTAATATACAGGTGTTCAATGCGTGCCCAGTTTTCATCGGACAGATTAGCAGCCGCATAAAGAGCCAGATTGCCTCCCTTGGAGTGACCGCCGAGATAAAAAGTATTGTCCCTGTATTTTTTTAGCACCGCATTGGTATATTTCAGAGCAAGGTCGTGTGAAGCTGTTTTTTGGAAACTCATAATAAAGTCTTCTTTCCAGCCGATAATCGTTTCATCGGTACCTCGAAAGGCGATATACGAGCGGTGCTTGTCCAAGTGGAACACCATTGCGGCAAACTGGATATTTTTTTCTTCATCAAAAATATCGATATAGTCAGAGATGACAACGCTGCCGAAACGGGCAGAGCGAGCCGCCGAAAAAAGAAATTCCTTATAGCGGTCGATTGCTTTGTCGGCGGTTTTGATGCCGAGTCCGCCGTCGGAGGCGACACGGGCATATAAATCATTCAGCGGAATAAAATCTTTGCTTGTCACAGAGTGTTTCACATCAAGGTAGACCAACGTACTAAAAACGAGGTTATCCATTTCATTAAAATCTCTTTCCTCAAGGGTAATATCCCCACGCCATTTTACATAACTTTCGATATTTTCCATTTTGTCACCGCCTTATCCTGGTTGTGATTATTATAACGAAATGGGGCAGTTCTGTCAATGTGTGGTTGATATGGTACACGAAATTTGACGTCGCTTTCTGTGATTTTCAGCAATTCTCAGTGGGTCAGCAATTTTAAGCGGTTTTAGGAAAGGGTTTCCCCCGGAGAACTGACGGACAGCATTTACTTCCGCAGACGGAGAAGCAGGTTGTTTCCGTAAAAAATCGGCCCGCACGGAGTGTGCGAGCCGATGTCAAAAAGCCAATTAAAAGGACGGATGGGAAAAATAAAATTTTATACAGAGATAGAAGAAACGGGCTTGTCCTCGTAAATTCTTTCGATTGCTTCTGCAAACACAGGAGCAACGGGAAGCATTGTAAACTTGTCAAGCATTTTTTCAGCCGGAACAGTGATGGTATCAAGCAGGATTACCTCCTTGATCACGCTGTTTTTAATTCTGTCGATAGCGGGACCGGACAGAACGGCGTGAGTAGCGCCGGCATATACTTCGGTAGCGCCGCCGATTTCGACAACAGCCTGTGCTGCGTTGCAGAGAGTGCCGGCAGTGTCGATCATATCATCAACCAGAATGACTTTCTTGTCTTTTACGTCACCGATAATGTTCATTACTTCGCTGACGTTAGCTCTCTGGCGGCGTTTGTCGATAATCGCAATAGGACAGCCGAGTCTGGTAGCAAAGTTTCTTGCTCTGGTAACGGAACCGAGGTCAGGTGAAACAACCACATAATCATCGGGATTGCCGCCGATCTTCTTCTTGAAGTGATTGGCAAGGATAGGCGCACCTACCAAGTGGTCAACAGGAATATTGAAAAATCCTTGGATCTGTGCAGCGTGAAGATCCATTGTCAGTACACGGTCAGCACCTGCTGTTGTGATGAGGTCGGCAACCAGTTTTGCCGAGATCGGATCTCTTGCTTTGGCTTTTCTGTCCTGACGTGCATAGCCGAAATAAGGAATAACGGCAGTAATTCTGGCAGCAGAAGCACGCTTCATAGCGTCAATCATAATCAAAAGTTCCATAATATTGTCATTGACAGGTGCACAGGTTGACTGAACGATAAAGCATTCGGAACCTCTGACCGATTCGTGAAGTGAAACAGCAATTTCGCCATCGCTGAAGCTTGTCACCTCAGATTTGCCGACAGGAATGCCCAGACAGGCAGCAATTTGCTGTGCTACGGCTCTGTTAGCGTTGCAGGTAAAGATTTTAATATCCTTGCCGTGAAAATTCATTGTAACTCGTCCCCCATTTTTAATTTTTCACCAAATGGAAAGCAAATTGTCGAATAACAATTATACTTCAATAACATTCTATTTTATTTTAATACGTCTTTGTCAAAAAATCAAGTTTTTAGGCGAATAACCAACAGGTAATCAAAAGAATTGTATCTTTTGTAAAAAAATCTCAAGAAAAATTTAAATTATAATAGATTATGCACAACTATTGTGTTTCAAAATGGAACACAATCATCACTGGATCTGTTGTTATAGTTTATGGTTTTTCATTGTGGTGTTGGCAATGTTGTTGTTGTCGGATACCTCGCACGAATCGAGCATTGCCGACGGACCTATCTCGCAAAAAGAACCGATGATGGTTTTGCCTCTGAGGATGGTGGAGGGCAAGATGGTGGTGTTAGTACCGATTTTAACATCTTTTCCGATGATAACACCATCCGTACAGGGGATATTCACACCATTTTTCATATGTTTGTCGAGAATTCTTTTTCGTGCGATCTGATTGAGCTGTGCGAGTTGGACACAGTCATTGGCGCCGAGTACGGAGTCGGCATTGTTGGCCTTGAACGCCAGAACCGCTTTGCCGCTTTGTTTGATCAAGGCAATCGTATCGGTCAGATAATATTCGCCGGTTCGTTCACTTTTTTGCACCTTGCCGAGGGCATCCAGCAGAGAGTCCACCTCAAACCAGTAAGCACCCGAGTTGACCTCAGTGATCTTGCGGATCTCGTCCGTCGCTTCTTTTTCTTCTACGATGGCTTTGAGCATATTGAGGCTGTAGTCATCGCTGTCGGCTGTTTCGTGCATAATGCGTCCATAGCCTGTGGGGTCATCCACATCGGCGGAGATCACAGTACATCCCCGTTCCGCCGAAGCGTTGGCAATAGGTTTTTCCCAGTCAAATATTTCGGTATCGACTTCCTCCATCTGATTATGCATAACAAATGCGTCACGGATGGTTTCTACCGCAATAAATGGAGCATCTCCGTTGAGGATCAATACATCACTGCCGCGGTGACGCTCCAGAAAGTCTGCTGCCTGCATCACAGCGTGAGCAGTACCCAGCCGTTCCGATTGAAAAACAGTTTCTACCTTGAACGGCAGTGACGATAAATATTCGTCTACCCATTCACGTTTACTGCCTGTTACCACACAAATATCTTTGATACCGGCACTTCTCACGGCGTCAATAACCCATCTCAGCATTGGCTTGAACAGTACTTCCGCCAGTACCTTAGGGCGGTCGGACTTCATTCTTCTGCCCTCACCGCCGGCAAGAATAACGGCGCTTGTATTATTCGGCATAACGGTACCTCCTTTAGCAATATCCGCAAATGCTGAGGCTTTGCCCCAATGTTGAGGCTCTGCCCCAAACCCCGCAAGGGCTGCTCGCCCTTGACCTCGGCAAGGGTGCACCGCACCCCTGCACCCCGACACTTCGATACTTCGATACTTCAACACTCCGATACTTCCAAATTGATCTTTGGTGTCGTTTACGATGAGAATTTTGCGGAACGATTTGATTTTCTTATCAATATTTTGTTTCCTTTTTATTTACGTTTAAATCCATCTTTGAGAGAAACGCTGCGGTTAAAAATCAGTTTCTCTTTTGTGCTGTCCTTGTCAAGACAGAAATAACCCAGACGCATAAACTGATAGCTGGCAGGAACAGATGCATTTTCTACCGATCTTTCGGCTTTGCAGTCAGTCAGCACGGTCAGGCTGTTGGGATTGATATAATCCAGAAAGTTTTTATCACCTGTGTCCGGTTCGGGATCAGTAAAGAGATTTTCGTACAGGCGAACCTCTGCGTCGATATAGTTGTTGGCGTCGACCCAGTGAATGGTACCTCTGACCTTTCTGCCGTCGGGCGTATCTCCGCCTCGTGTGAGAGGATCATATTCTGCGTAAACTTCAACAATACTGCCGTTTTCGTCCTTTTTGCAGCCGGTGCATTTAACGATATATGCCGATTTCAGACGAACCTCATTGCCGGGATAAAGGCGGTTATAGCCCTTGATTTTTTCCTCTAAGAAGTCCTCGGACTCAATATAGCATTCACGGCTGAAGGTAATGGTGCGGCTGCCGTCCTGCGGTTTGTTGGGATTGTTTTCGACTTCAAAGGTTTCGGTCTGATTTTCGGGATAGTTGGTGATGATCAGTTTGATGGGGCGAATGACTGTCATTACACGCTGTGCATTCAGGTTGAGATCCTCACGCAGACAATGTTCCAGAAACGCATAATCTACCACGCTGTTGGTTTTGGCAACGCCGATTCGTTCACAGAAATTACGGATAGAAGCAGGGGTATAGCCTCTGCGGCGAAGTCCGCAGAGAGTCGGCATACGGGGATCATCCCAGCCGTTGACATACTGTTCTTCTACCAGCTGGCGGAGCTTTCTTTTGCTCATTACGGTATTGTTGATGCCGAGCCGTGCAAACTCGATCTGACGAGGTTTTGACGGAACGGAAGTATTGTTGATGACCCAGTCATAAAGCGGTCTGTGTGCTTCAAATTCCAGCGTACAAAGGGAGTGGGTAATGCCTTCGATGGCATCCTCAAGGGGATGAGCAAAGTCATACATCGGATAGATACACCACTTGTCGCCTGTACGGTGGTGATGAATGCGGTTAATGCGATAAATAACGGGATCACGCATATTAAAGTTGCCGCTGTTGAGATCAATTTTGGCACGCAGTGTCATCTTGCCGTCCTCAAACTCGCCGTTTTTCATACGCTCAAACAGATCCAGACTTTCCTCGATTGGTCGGTCACGGTATGGACTGACAGCGGGATGGGAAAGGTCACCTCTGTTTTCACGCATTTGTTCGGGTGTCAGCTCGCAGACATAGGCAAGCCCCTTCCTGATCAGCTCGACGGCATATTCGTACATTTGATCGAAATATTCCGAAGCAAAGTAAAATCTGTCGTCCCAGTGGAAACCCAGCCACGCAATGTCTTCTTTGATAGCGTCAACATATTCGACGTCCTCTTTGGTGGGGTTGGTATCATCCATACGAAGGTTGCATTTTCCATGGAAGCGTTCCGCCATACCGAAGTCAACGCAAATAGCTTTTGCGTGTCCGATATGGAGGTAGCCGTTCGGTTCGGGAGGAAAACGAGTGTGTACCTCTTTTCCCTCATACATACCGCCCTCGGCAATATCTTCTGTGATAAAGTCATAGATGAAGTTGCCTGCGGCAAGCTCGGTGTTTTTGATTTCGTCAGCCATTGAATGAGTTCTCCTTGTTTTGATTGATTAAGTTGGTTGCGGTTTGTTGCTGTTGATATGCTGTACGGTGAAAGCTGTTTGAGGCAGTCAACCGTGATCAGGATGGTTATGACAGCTTTTTCAGACCGCTGTTCAGTCGGGACATTGCTTCTTCTTTGCCGAGAATATCAAGAATTTCGACAGCTCCGCCCGGAGTGACCGTCATACCGGAAGCGGCTATTCTGACAGGCCACATTACCGTACCGTTTTTCACTTCCAGTGATTGAGCCAGTGAGATCAGGCAGTCGTGGATGCTGTCGTGGTTCCATTCGGGCAGCGCATCAAGGGCATTGACAGCAGCGCTCAGCATAGGACCCGAATTTTCAAGTGTGGTTTTGCTTTTTTTATTGACGAACAGTTCCTTTTCATAGGCAGGCTGTTCGTTAAAAAAGGCGATTTTTTCGGGGATCTGTGTCAGTCTGGTTGTTCTTTGCTGAAGAATAGAGGCTACCTTGACCCAATCCAGTTCTTTGTTCGGGATCGCCTGCTTAAAATACGGCATTGCTACTTCGGCAAACTGTTCGGTTGTCATTGCTTTAATGTACTCGCCGTTAAACCATTCCAATTTGTCATAGTCGAATACAGCAGGGGATTTACTGATACCGTCAATGGAGAAATTCTCGACCAGTTCACTGAGAGTAAACATTTCACGGTTGTCTTTGGGCGCCCATCCGAGGAGTGCAATATAGTTAATGATTGCTTCGGGCAGGAAACCGCCTTTGACCAGATCTTCAAAGCTGGTGGCTCCGTGCCGCTTGGAAAGCTTGGAGATAGAACCATCGTCGTTTTTGCCCATAATCAGCGGCAGATGAATATAAGTGGGGATCTCCCAGCCGAATGCTTCATACAGAAGATTGTATTTGGGAGTGGAGGAAAGATATTCACTTCCTCTGACAACGTGAGTGATGTTCATTGTATGGTCATCAATTACATTGGCAAAATTGTAGGTGGGGTAGCCGTCAGCCTTGATCAGAATTTGATCTTGCAGTTCGCTGTTGTCTACGGAGATGGTACCGTAAACAGCATCGTTAAATGTAGTAGTGCCTTCCAGAGGCATTTTCTGGCGGATAACATACGGTATGCCTGCCTGCAGTTTTTGTTGAATTTCCTCTTTGCTGAGGCTGCGGCAGTGGCGGTCGTAGCCGGCGCCCGGGTCATCGGCATTTTCACGCAGCGTGTCCAGACGTTCCTTTGTGCAGAAGCAGTAATAGGCTTTATCTTTCTCGATCAGCTGCTGCGCATAGGGAAGATACATTTCCTTGCGTTCACTCTGCACGTAAGGACCGTATTCACCGCCCACATCGGGACCTTCATCGTGTAAGAGTCCGGCTTTTTGCAGCGTGTTGTAAATAATATCAACCGCTCCCTCTACTTTTCTGTCTTGATCGGTATCCTCGATACGCAGTACAAAAGTGCCGTCGAGTGACTTGGCAATCAGATATTCATACAATGCGGTTCTCAGATTACCGACGTGCATAAATCCTGTCGGACTGGGAGCAAATCTTGTTCTTACCTTTTCGGACATTTTAACTTCACCCTTTT
This sequence comes from uncultured Ruminococcus sp., assembly GCA_902802985.1. GTDB lineage: Bacteria > Bacillota > Clostridia > Oscillospirales > Acutalibacteraceae > UBA1213. The sequence goes on along the minus strand of CADCOE010000037.1, from coordinate 21,300 downwards.
ACCATTTTCAATAACGAGCTTGACAGTCGTTTATCTTTTAATTATACCAAATTCTGAAAGATATTCAACAGAAACACAAAAATATCCCGGAAAAAAACACACAAAAATATCCCGGAAAAAAACGATACTTTTCCAAGCGGTGGAGGGGCGGATTTTGTCATTATTCGTATCGGATGGTGTGGGAAATTAATTTCGGCAGATCGGCATATTACTTATTGACATCAATTTCCCACCAATATATAATAAAATTATCTATATTATATATTAACTTTAAGGGGAGAATAGGATGAGCAGTATACAGCAGCTGATACAGATATACGGACAAACCAATCATTCCGGATATTTACAGCAAATTATAGAGAAAATTCAGACGGATGACAAAATTTGGGTCGCTTATTCGCCGGATACGAAAAATCATTACGTGGATTATGTGAAAGGAGCGCCGGCTGTATTTATTTTTTCCGAGGCACAATTTTGCGAGGATTTTCGGGAATATTTGTCGTATTCCAAAATCGTCATTGAAACAATGGAATGTCAGTCGGATGCCCGAGGAGCATTGTTCAGTGACTTTTACCGCAGCGGCATTGAGATGGTCGTTGTGGATAATGGTAAAACACTGCTTTATCTTCCATTAAAAGACATAGCGGAGAAGCCCGATTATTCACAGCTGCCGCCCGAACTGGTTCCGGTGACCAATCCTAAGCTGGTGTTGAATGCCAATCATTTCTATCAGGCTGCGGCGGCAGGCCGTGACACGGCTGCCATAGAAACAGTGATGATGAAGGAGATCGGGGAGGGAAAATATTTACTGCCTCTTTTGAACGACACTGCTGCCCAAAGCGGGCATACTCTCTGTAAATTGCGAACAGGCGAGGGTCAAATTCTGAATATTCCTGCGATCAAAACGAAAGACGGAAAAAATTGTATCCCTGTATTTACAGACTGGATCGAGCTGAAACGCTTTGATGATAAGAAAATGTGCAGCGGCAATATGATTACGTTTCAGGAGATCGAGCATTTTTGTAAAGGCGGAGCCGCCGTTTGTGTCAATCCTTTTGGCTTTAGTATGATACTGGACCGCAGTGTCATAGATGCCATCAAGGGAGCATCGGCAACAGAAAACGATGATATTACGCTGTTTCAGTTAAACACCGTTCCGGGAGAAATGGTCAGTGCCTTGATGGAGTATCTGGACAAAACGGCTGTGGTTCAAAAAGCGTATATGTGCGGCATCAGAAAAAACGGTGTATCGGGTTATCTGATCATTGCTGATACCTCAGAGGGCGGCGATGAAAAGCTGGCAGACTTGCCTGCAATGCTTTCGCAGTATTCCTCCGGTGTACCGATAACGATTGTCAGGTATGACACCGAATTTGGCCGTAAGGCGGCCTCGGCAACCGTGCCGTTTTATGAAAAAATCAATATGTAATTTTTACCTCAATGAACATACTCCCCCACCGATAGCGATGGGGGAGTATGTTACTTTTTTTCTGTTGGCTGAATAAACATTAACGCAAACACCGCAAGCAGTCCAAAGCCGCAGAATATGACGGATTTTTCATTGAAGATCTTGGTGATGTAAGCACTGATGACTGCGCCTGCAATAAAAAATAGATTGATCAGGGTGAATTTCATTGCCGATTTCAAAAACTTTTTTTCGTGAGTACGGCTGAATTGAACGATGTTATCTATCGAGCTTCGGAGATTGCCCGTGCACATTGTCGTAGCACAGGTGATGCCGTGGATGGTGCGGAATGTCTGTACCTGTAGGGCGCACACAAAAGAGATTAATATATTGGCAATCATATCAAAGGTATAGGAACTTTGATTGGTGCTTGGCATCAATGTGACGGCAATGACGATCAATATTTCCAGCAGGATAATGGATTGCCGCCAATGAAGAAAGTGAAACTGATTGTTTTTGCGAATGACTTCTGAAACAATAATACCAAGCATAAAGGCAAATATCGGGATAAAATACAGCAGCGCCTTCAAAATATTGCCGTTGGCAAGACTCAGTCCCAAAAGGACAATATTGCCGGTTTGGGCGTTGGCAAAAACGCCGCCTCTGGTGAAATATGTATATCCATCGAAATATCCGCCTACAATAGACAATGTGCATCCCACGAATAAAGTTTCCGACATAGGAAGTCGGGAATGAATGGTTTTCATACGGTAATTCCTCCCCTTTATTCCTTATATCATAGCACAAAACAATCATTTTTTCAATTTACCATCATGCCGCCGTTTCCGCCCTGTACAAGGCTGCGGTGTGTGGTTGTCAGGGCGAAAGAAACGTACGGTCAATGAAATGTGATTAAGTCTGTTTGCTGAGGAATTCGGCGGCTGTCTGGATCAGCTTATTTTCGATTTCCGTGGGGAGTTTCTTTTGCTCGTTAAAGAGCATAATGACAGATCCGGTGACATCACCTGCGGATATGATCGGATAAAATACAGAGGCACTGCGATCGATTCCTTCAACGGGAAAAATTCTGTCCACCCCGCCGCTGCCTGCCAGAAAGCTCTGACGGTTTTGGATATAATCCTCCAGTACGGGGGTAATACGGCGTTCGAGAATTTCTTTTTTAGAAATACCCGAAGCGGCAATAATATGATCATTGTCGCTGATAAGGACAGGGCATTTGGAAATTTTACTCAGTACCTCGGCATATTCTTCAGCAAATGCGGAAATTTCTCCGATGGGGGAATATTTTTTGAATATTACTTCTCCATTTGCCTCAGTATATATTTCAAGGGGGTCACCCTCACGGATACGCAGGGTGCGTCTTATTTCCTTTGGTATGACAACACGACCAAGGTCGTCTATTCTTCTGACAATGCCTGTGGCTTTCATAGCATAATTCTCCTTTTTTACAAAAATTGTTCCTTAGTATTTTTTGTAATTGACAGTGAAAATATACAGCCGGACATCATAAATTGACGGCAAGAAGAAAACAAAAACAGGACATACCGATTAACAGCTTAACATAGCTTTTCCTTTTTGTATGGAAAATGCACCCCTGTCAGACATTATATCAAATGGTCTAACTTTTGGGGTGCATTGATATGCAAGGATTATTGTCATATTCTGTCATTTAAGTCAAAATTTTACAAACTAAAAATACAGAGATTATTCTGTATAATCGGTCCATTCGCCTTCGGTATAGCGGTACTTTGTTTTTTCCGCTTTTCCGGTGCCTTGTTTTGGTTCTACAGAGGTGTCGATCTTATAGATCTTTCCGGAATGATTGACATTGGAGAAAGGCAGATCCGCTGTCTGGTAGGCAACCGTTCCGTTTGCGACATCGACGTCTTTGACTCCGGTACTGAAAATGATATTGGTGACGCCCTTTGGGACAGGCATTCGGTAAAGATCGGTTCCTTCCACTTTTTCCATTTCATATCCGGGCCATTCTGCATATTTTGAACTAAATACTTTCCCTGTGACCTTATTGACAGGGACTCCTCCCCAGAAATAAGCATACACTTTTTCCCACTTGGTTTCACTGTTGTCATAGAAGATATAATTTTTGATGTAGTCAGGTCTTGTATCATTTTCGATTTCGTCATCGGCTCCTGCAAGATTGGGGTCAAGTGCCGGATGCATTTTGGATTTGTCGATGTATTCAACGGGTTCACCCGATTTTACGGCTGCTAATTTCTGCGTAAACATTGCCTCAAGGAACTGAGGATAAATACCGCTCCAACTGGGCACTTCGTGCTTGCCCGGCTCATACTTGCAGAATACGATTTTGTCTTTCGGGTATCCGTTCTCGACCATCGTATTGTTCATACTTTCGGAAAAGGCACCGTTATCATCGTAATAGCTGCCATCATACATAAAAATAAACGGGAGATTGTCCGCCTTGTATTTAGGCGTAAGGTAATCGGACCACAATTCGTCATCTCCTACGCTGAACATAGATGACAATGCCCCGACAGTACCGAAGGTTTCAGGATGTTCCAGTCCGATATAGAAGGAAGCCAGTCCTCCCAGCGAAGAACCACAGATGCTTCTGTGGGCAGCCTCCTGATAAACATTGTAGTTTTTCTCGATATAAGGAACGACCGTATTATTCAGATAGTCACCGAATTCTTTACACAGCAATTTTGAACCGGCCGCTTCTTTTATTCATAGTCAATCATCTATGGTTGGGTCAATTCTTCTATCAAAAGCTGTGGGTGTGAAGGATGATAGTTCGGTTTTGGTACGGATACAAACAAAAACCGCCCAGTCGGCAGAGCCGATTGAGCGGAAGATGTTATGTTCTTTTTCTTGTTCTGTCAGGAATTAGTCCTTAACAGAAGCCTTCTTTGTCATAACAACAGAAGCACCAAGTGAAGCAAGAACTACAGCTACGAGAGCAACTGCAGAAGTGGTATCGCCTGTAGCAGGTGTTGTTGTGTCAGCGGTAGAAGCAGGAGCAGATGACTCAGCTGCGGAAGAAGTAGTAGCAGCTGCAGTAGAAGACTCTGCCTTAGATTCTGTAGAAGACTCTGCCTTAGATTCTGTAGAAGATTCTGTGGAAGCAGCCTTCTTTTCTACAGTGTATGTTACAGGGATAACCTCAAAGTTAGGAGCATCGCCTGCATCCGGTGAATCCGGGTGGTTCTGAGTGGTGTCGAGCTTAACAGTGATCTTTACAGCATCGCCCTCGGAAACTTCTGCGCAGCAGTCAGTCTGGCTGTTCCAGGTACGCTCGTAAGCAGGCTCATATTCGCCCCAGCTGTCATCCCAAGAACCGTCAAGACGTACCTTAAATGTGATACCCTTCTTGCCTGTCTTGTTCTTAACGCCTGAACCGGTACCATCGTCAGCCTCGTGCTCAACGATCATATCAGCAGTAACGTTGTCGATGTCGATAACGCCTACATAAACACCGCTGCCGTCATCTGTCATAGCGACATCAGCTTCACCGCCGTTGCCCCAGCCGTTAAAGCTGCCTGTGATACCTACAGAGTGATCCTTGATCTGTTCTACGTTAGCAACTGCACTTGCACTAAGAGAAGCAGCAGCAGCCATTGAACCTACGAGAGCTGCAGAAAGAGCAACTGCCAAAATCTTTGACTTATTCATTGTAATAAATCCTCCTAAAAAAATATATTTGAAAACCTATTACAGGTTTCATTGTTAATGATTATACTATGTTATCATCAAAAAATCAAGTTTAATTTTGTTTTATTTTTGGAAAATTCAAGTAAAATGCGGCTATTAGCGAGGCGGAGCGCTTGAAAAATACAGTTTTGTGAATTTATTTTCCTGGTGTGAATAATCATAAGGCGAGAAATGGTGTAATTGCACAAAAAAGTAAAAAACAAATGGTTATTATATGTCGAAAAGAGATTTTTTTGACAAAAAAATTGTATCATTCGACAAAAAATAAGTTTCTGAATGCTGTTGGCAAAACATTCATCCCAAAAACGATCTTCGATCCGATGTTGAACGGATTGTATATTTTGAGTAGTGTCTGACAATAATAATATTGCCGCATTTAAGGCGGAAAGGAGTATATGATCAATGAAACATCCTAACAAAAGTATTCAGTGCAGCGTAGAGCAGTGTGCTTATCACTGTGGGGACTGCAACTATTGTTCGCTGGACACCGTACAAATTGGTACACACGAGAGTAATCCCAGTCAGGAACAGTGTACCGACTGTCTTTCCTTTGACGCAAGAACAAGATATTAAAAATGAAATTGATAGGATCAAGAGGAAAGCATTGGTGCTGAAATGAAAACACAGTAACAGACAACCGACAAACACTACATTATAATAGTGTTTGTCGGTTGTTTTGGTTTACCATCCCAGCAGCGGCGTGACAAAAGAAAGCAAATAATCGGTCAGATAAGCCACAGCAGTCAGTACCGCCAAAAAAGCGATCAGGGAAAATATTCTGATGAACAAAGATTTTTGGGGAGACATTTCTCTTTCTTTGGCATCATCTTTTGCCTGTTGGATCGCCCGAAAGGTGTCCTCGTCAAGATGTTGAGAAGGGGGATCTTTGAAAGCCCCTATCCCTATGAGAATATCAACGGCAGTATCGTAATCACACAAAGGAACATAAACGGCACAGTTCTCCGGGGGAGCGGCGTTGAGGATCTGTAGTCCTGTATCGTTTTTGATTTGCTGCACAGAATAGGCGATACCTGCATCATCGAGAGCAGCACGAATGCGTTCCAATTCAAAACCGTTTGCTGTGACAGTGTTGACAGGAGAAAAACTGTTGGGATCATTGATGAGTTTTCGTGAACAGCTCGGACAGCGTTCGCCTGCAAGGGAAGAAGGGTATATTTTTTTGCATTTTGTGCAATATTTCATTCTTTCATACTCCTATTATGAATATTTTTTCTTTCTCATTATATACCATTACGGAAGAATGTCAAATATAATGGGCAGTACAGCGTTCTGGATTTTGTAAAAAAAGTTAAAATTTTAAACTAAAAATTGTCGCCTGAAAAAAGGACTGTAAATTTATTTGACAAGATACCGAAATAATGCCTAATAAATTCAGTTGGTAAATGTAAAAAATGCACAATAAAATATCATAAATTTCTTTTTTGGAATAACATATGGAATTTTAATCGTCATAATGCCTAAATTGACCTCGTTTGGTAAAATAAAAGAAGAAAAAAAAATTACTTTTTACTTGCAATTTTTTGATTTTGGTTGTATAATCATTGAAGATAAAGCTTGAATGTATAGGCTTTATATTATTTATTTTTAGGAGGAAGATAACAATGCAGACAAAGAAATTGATTGGTATTGCTCTGGCTGCCGCTCTCGTTGGCTCAATGGGTGCAGTAGCAGCAACATCCGTATCAGCTGTAGATGTTCTTGACGAAAATCCTGATCTCAGCAAACATGAGGTTGGTATTATCGGCAGCTTTAACGACTGGGCGAGTGATGCCGCTAAAATGACTGATGCTGACGGCGACGGTATCTATGTTGGTGCTGTTAAGGACATAGCAGCAGGTGAGTATGATTTCAAGGTTCGTCTTGACGAGGCTTGGGACTACAGCTGGGGTGAGTACGAGGAAGAGTATGATCGTACATTCAACAGCCAGACTAACTGCAAGATCACAGTAGACGCTGAGTCAACACTTTATGTTGCTCTTGATACAAACCACGATGACGGCAACCTCTGGCCTGTTACTTATGTTGCAGTTCCTAAGACCGGTGCTGCTGATACAAAGTACGGTGTTGTTGGTACTATCAACAGCTGGGCAGCTCCTGACGTTCCTATGGCTGAAGTAGTAAAGGGTATGTATGTTGCAAGCATCGGCAACCTTACCGCTGAAGATCAGTTTAAGGTTCGTGGCTTCAATGACGGCGACTGGACAGACAGCTGGGGCGTATACGAGGCAGATTATGACCGTACATACAACAGCCAGACAAACGTTTCTGCCGGTGCTGCTGTCAGTGATGTAATGGTTTACCTCTATGCTTCTGAGGCAGATCAGGAAGATTGGTCTATCGGCTACAGCTACACTAACGCTGAAGGCAAGACTGATTATGTATACACAGGTCCTAAGAAGACAGTAGAGTCTTCCGAAAGCTCTAAGGAGTCTTCTGTTACATCAGAGTCTTCTGTTACATCAGAGTCTTCTGTCACATCCACTGCTTCTGAAGCTTCCAAGCTCGATGCCAACTATAAGACAGTTCTCTCTGACTACATCTACTTCGATAACTCTATTACCAAGTGGGACGTTGTAAAGGCTTACTGGTGGCACACAGACTATGCAAGAACCTACGACCTTGAAAATAACGATTTCGGCTGCGAAACCGTTGTTAACGAGGACGGCACAACAGGTTATCAGCCTGTTAAGTTCCCGGGTACTGCAATGACTCAGATCCCCGGCACAGACATCTGGCAGATCAGAGTTCCTTTCAACGCTACTAAGATTATCTTCAACAGCGGTGTATCCGATGATGAAGTAGCCGCAGGCAAGACAGCTTATCAGACAGCTGACCTCGCATTTGATGCTCAGGTTAACAAGGGTCAGATCTATGTGATCGACGCTACTGTAGAGCCGAAGCAGGGCAGAGGCATTGAAAAGACAAAGTACAGATATCAGGAAGGTGCTTGGAAAGATTACACAGGTGCTTTCGTTTCTGAGGATATCAACCCTGAGGACATCGTATCAGAGTCTAAGACTCCTGACAGCGGTAAATCAGGCGATGATACAGGCAAGGCTTCTTCTACCACATCCAGCAAGTCAACAGCAGGCGGCACAGCAGGCAGCAATTCTACCGCTACAAGCACAGCAGGCAAGGGTGATTCCACTGTAACAACAGGCGACACCACAATGCCGATCGTATTTGCAGTAGTAGCAGTAGCAGCTCTCGGTGTAGCAGTAGTTGCTTCTAAGAAGAAGAGAGTTGAGGAATAATCCCTGAAGGGTCATTCTTTCACTGAGCTATCTGTTTTTATGAATAGCGAATTCGTTTCCTGTACACAGCAATGTGTACAGGAAATTTTTTTGTTGACAAACTGTTCCGCAGCAAACAAACACCTGTTCGATGATTAATTCGAACAGGTGTTTGTTATCTATTATTCTTTTTTACTCATTAATATTGTCTGCCCCAGTAAACCATATGTTGAGCAGGCTTGCCGCAGCAAACACAGGTATCACTCAGGTGATCTTCCACAAAAGGAATACAGCGTGATTTTACACCGCCTGTTTCATCCTTGAGTTGTTCTTCACATTGTGTTTCACCGCACCACATTGCCTTGATAAAACCGGGCTTGTTGGCAGCAATATCGAGAAATTCTTCGTGAGTACGTGCTTCATAAGTCTTGGACTGCAAATTTTCGAGAGCATTGTTGTACATTCCATCGTGGACTTTTTGGAGAGTTTCCTCAATAGCAGTTTCGAGATGATCAAGGGACACCACCGTCTTTTCACGGTTGTCACGGCGAACAAGAACACACTGATGGTTTTCAATATCCTTGGGACCGATTTCAAGACGTACAGGCACACCCATCATTTCATACTGACTGAATTTCCAACCGGGTGCTTTGTCGCTGTCGTCAAGTTTGACACGAATATCTTTGGCAAGCAATCTGTTTTTCAGTTCATTCGCTTTGTCGAGGACACCCTCTTTTTTCTGTGCAATCGGGATAACCGCCACTTGAATGGGGGCGATTTTGGGCGGCAGTACCAGTCCGTCATCATCGCCGTGAACCATAATGATGGCTCCTATCATACGAGTAGAAGTACCCCACGAAGTCTGAAACGGATATTGCAGCGTGTTGTCACGTCCCGTAAAGGTGATGTTGAAACTCTTGGCAAAGCCATCGCCAAAGTAGTGCGATGTGCCGCCCTGCAGTGCCACACCATTATGCATCATCGGCTCGATCGTATAAGTTTCCTCTGCACCCGCAAATTTTTCTTTTTCGGTTTTGCGTCCGATAACAGCAGGAATAGCAAGTGTTTCTTTATAAAAGTCGGTATATACCTGTAACATTCTTTGGGTTTCTTCACGGGCTTCTTCGGAGGTTTCGTGCATAGTATGACCTTCCTGCCAGAGGAATTCAGAAGTTCGCAGGAAAGGGCGGGTCGTTTTTTCCCATCTTACCACAGAACACCACTGATTATAGAGTTTGGGGAGGTCACGATATGAATTGATGACTTTGGCAAAATGCTCACAGAAAAGTGTTTCGGAAGTGGGACGAACAGCAAGACGTTCATTGAGCTTTTCGCTGCCGCCTACGGTTACCCAAGCACATTCGGGTGCAAACCCCTCAACGTGATCCTTTTCTTTTTGGAGAAGGCTTTCGGGAATAAACATTGGCATATAAACATTTTCGTGTCCCGTTCTCTTGAAGCGTTTGTCCATATCCTGCTGCATATTTTCCCAAATGGCATAACCATAAGGACGAATTACCATACAGCCCTTTACGCCTGAATAATCGGCAAGCTCTGCCTTTTTTACGATGTCGGTGTACCACTTGGCAAAATCAACATCTCTGGAGGTAATAGCCTCCACCATTTTTTTCTGTTGTGCCATCAAATTTCAATCCTTTCAACCACGGAAATATTCCGATCATTTTTGCAGCCTTATCCCACCGTTCCAAGCGATAGGCTCACAGCTGCCATTTTTTTCAAAATACCTTATTATTATACAATCAATCTTCAGGTTTTTCAATACCCTTTTTCTCTCGTATCAGAGGATTTGCTGATACGAACAGAAGGGGGGTCAAAGAAAACAAAAAACCCCGACAGCAAGCCGCTAAGGGCTTGTGCGGGGTGAATGGATATGGTTCGGTTTTGCCGTACTCCGCTGCCAATGCTATATCCGCAGACACAGGCAGCGTTACTGCCGCCATCAGAGGGAAGGCAGGGCATCCCTGTTTATTGATGGTTTTCGATGTATTTAACGAGATCTTCTACGGTTTTGATGTTTTCAATTTCCTCATCGGGAACTTCCACTTCAAATTCGTCCTCAATGGACATCAGAAGATCAACAACGTCCAGAGAATCTGCACCGAGGTCGTTGATAATAGATGTTTCAGTTGTGATTTTTTCCTCTTCCACATCAAACTGTTCCGCAAGAATTGCTTTTACTTTTTCGAGTACCATAAATACTTCCTCCTAAAATAAAATATCAATAAAAATTGTGTGTTTTGCTTTTCTGTATTGTGGACAAAAATATATTATTTATGCTACAATAGAGAACAAAGAAAGCAGAATAAGCATACACAACTTTTCCATACTCAAATCTTATTAGTTATTGAGCACTTTGTCAATATCAAAATTGCAATTTTGCCCAATTTTATAAAAATTTTTTTATTTTAACAAAACTTAGCGTACATAAATACGTTATAGGAGGTCAAAAATAATGTCAAAAAGGAAATTTGCGGTAATAGGACACCCTATCGGTCACACAATGTCACCATTTATTCACCAAAGACTGTTTGAACTGGCAAAAACAGAGGGTGAATATGTTACACTGGATGTAGCTCCCGAGGAGCTGCCGGTTAAAATAAAGGAACTGAATACATTGGCAGGCTATAATGTCACTATTCCGAATAAACAGAATATCATACCGTTTCTTGACAAGCTGAATAAAAAGGCGGAATTGTACGGCTCTGTGAATACTGTAAAAAATGGTGATGTGAGGGAAGGATTTACCACCGATCCGGACGGATTTCTCAAAGCATTGCAGTCCGGCGGGGTGGATTTTTCGGGCAGAGTACTCATTGTCGGCTGCGGCGGTGTGGCGAGAACGTTCGTTTATGAGGCAGTGCTTGCCCATTGTTCCGTTACCATTGCTGTTCGCCCGGAAGATGTTCCTGTACAGCAGGCACTGGCTGCCGAAGTAGAACAAAAGGTGGCCGGAACCAAAGTGAATATGTGCTTGATCTCTCAAATCAAGGGAAATTATGACCTGCTTGTCAATGCAACACCTATCGGTATGTATCCCAAGACCGATGCAATGGTGGTCGATGATAAAACCGTTTCTCGCTGTGCTGCTGTATTTGATGCTGTTTATAATCCTTTAGATACCAAACTGCTGCAGTGTGCCAAGGCAAACGGATCCACTGCTGTAGGCGGTATGGCTATGCTTGTATGGCAGGCGGCTGTTTCACACGAAATATGGGACGGTTCTGTTTACAGTGCCGATGACATCCATCAGTTGGTCGAGGATAGTGCCAACGAATTGAAAAAAATGTTCTAAAAAATAGGAGATAAAAACATATGGCAAGAAAAAATGTGGTTCTTTGCGGCTTTATGGGCTGCGGAAAAAGTACGGTAGGCAGTTTGCTGTCCCGCAAAATGGGAATGTCGTTTGTCGATCTGGACAGCTATATCGAAAAAAAGGAAAACAAAACCATCTCGCAAATATTTGAGGACAGCGGAGAAGAATATTTCCGCCAACTGGAACGGCAGACGTCACAGGAGCTTTCGCAAAAAAAAGGATTAGTGATCGCTGCCGGAGGCGGTACACTGACCTATCAGGTCAATGTGGATGCTTTTCGTCAGACAGGTACCATTGTATTGCTTGATATTCCGGTAGAGGTTGTTTCCGTGCGGCTGAAAAACGACACAACACGTCCGCTTCTCAATCGTCCTGACAAAGACAAGGTGATGAAAGAATTATACGATCGGCGATTGCCGCTGTACAAAAGTGCGGCAGATGTGGTTGTTGATGCCACACAATCGCCAATGCAGGTGTGCAGCGAGATCATAGCGGCACTGGAGTAAACAGAAAAACCACTCGGATACTTTGTCACTTTAAAGCTTTTTGGAATTAAAGTATTGACAAAACGGGAAAAAGGGTTTATGATACTACATATGGAGTTGATGATATGGGTGGCAGCGGTTGGGTTGCTTGGATCGTGTTCGGTATACTGGCACTGCTGGGAGCGATCTTTCTTTCAATCGGAATAGGAGTGACAGTGTCCCGAAAAAATAAACGCAGGAAATGTACGGCTGAAGCAACAGGAGTGATTGTGGAGTACCGACGCCGAAGAAACGCATCTAACAGAGCTTCGCTGTTTCCGGTGATCGAGTTTACTGCCGATGGCAAAAATGTTCGTGTCGAAAGTCATTTCGGCAGTACTAATCCTGAATTTGCACCCGGTGACTCGGTTGTCGTATGCTATGACCCGAATGATGATAAACGCTATTATATTATGAACAGTAAGATCGGTCATACTCTGTCGGTGGTGTTTCTCTCTGTCGGTGGAGGATTGCTGGGATTGGGTATCGTTCTGTTGGTACTTTTGTCTGTTCTTATTCCATAATTCTATTTTAGCAGGAAAGGAATTACCGTAATGAAAAAAAGATTAGATGCACGATTTAATGAATACTTTTTTACTTCATACTTTTATTTTGTATGGAGCAGTCATTTGTGCACCCAAAAGCGGTTATTCCGATAATTGACCATTGACGATGAGTGATAACTGAAAGATGTTGTACGGTTAATTGTAACGGATTCCGCAGGGAGTCCGTTATTTTTATAGATTTAATTGTAATGTTAACGGGAGGATCATAAAATGATCATTGTACTGAAACCAAATGCAACCAAAGAACAAATTACACTTTTTAAAACTGTGCTGGAAGAGGATTTCGGGCTGACGGTTAATATGTGGGTCGGTGTGGAGTCCACTGTGATAGGATTGATCGGTGATACCACTCAGCTGGATGAGGACTGGGTGAATGCACAGGATGTCGTGGAGAGCGTCAAGCGTGTGCAGGAACCATACAAAAAGGCAAACCGTAAATTTCATCCCGACAATACGGTGATCGAACTGCCCACAGGTCAGAAAATCGGCGACGGCAGCTTATGTATTATGGCAGGTCCGTGCTCCGTTGAAACCGAAGAACAAATCAATTATGTGGCACGGCGTGTGAAAGAGGCAGGAGCTGCCTTCCTCAGAGGAGGAGCGTTTAAACCAAGAACATCACCGTACTCGTTCCAGGGACTGAAAGCAGAAGGACTGGATCTGCTCAAAGGAGCCAGAAAGGTTACCGGTTTGCCTATTGTTACCGAAATTATGAGAGCGTCCCATATTGATATGTTCGAGAGTGTAGACATCATTCAGGTCGGGGCAAGAAATATGCAAAACTTTGAACTGCTGAAAGAACTGGGAAAAATTGATAAGCCTATCCTGCTGAAGAGAGGTCTTGCCAGCACCATCGAAGAATGGCTGATGAGTGCGGAATATATTATGGCAGGCGGCAATAATAAGGTCATTCTTTGCGAGCGCGGCATCAGAACTTACGAAACCGCTACCAGAAATACACTGGATCTTTCCGCAGTGCCGATCATTAAGAAATTGTCCCATCTTCCTGTTATCGTTGATCCGAGTCACGCAACCGGTAAATCGTGGCTGGTAGAACAGATGTCACTGGCAGCGGTTGCGGCAGGGGCAGACGGATTGATGATTGAAGTACATAATGATCCGAAACACGCGCTCTCTGATGGCGCTCAGTCATTGACGCCGGATCAGTTTGATACGGTTGCCCGTAAAGTGTTTGCTTTGAAAAAAGCTTATGATGAGATTGTTTGATTTGCGGTAAAAGCGGAAGCATACCGTGTTAAGGTTTTCAGTCAAGTCTTTTGCAAAAGGCTTGCGGGGTGGTCAGCGGGGCAAAGCCCTGCGGCCGGATCATCCTCAAAATGGAATATGGTAGGGAGGAATTAGTGATGAATGTTGTAGTGGCAGGATTGGGAATTATCGGCGGCTCTATGGCCAAGGCAATCAAAAAATATACAGACTGCTACATTTACGGAATGAACCGAAGTCCGCTTCCGCTGCAAAAGGCGATGGAGTGTGGTGCTATTGATGAGATCGGCAGCAATGATACTCTTCAAAAAGCAGATATTCTGGTGCTGGGAATGTATCCCGACGCCGCTGTCAGATTTGTCAGCGAAAATGCGGATAAAATTAATCGAAACTGTATTGTTATTGATACATCGGGCATCAAATCTCAAATATGTCCCCGACTGTCGCAGATCGCCAAACAACACGGTTTTGCCTTTGTGGGATTTCATCCGATGGCAGGCAAAGCACAAAATGGTTTTGATGTGTCGGATGCTGACCTGTTTCAGGGAGCAAATGCGATTATCGTGCCGTGTGATGCTCCTCATAATGCCGTTGAAAAAATTGCATCGCTTGCTAAAAAAATTGGCTTCGGAACAGTGGTTTATGCTTCCCCTGAGGAACACGATAAGATGATCGCTTTTACCTCCCAACTGCCCCACGTGATCGCTTGTGCCTATGTTTTCAGCCCTGCCTGCGTGAAGCATAAGGGATTTTCGGGAGGCAGCTACCGTGATGTGTCACGTGTGGCAAACATTAATGCGGAACTGTGGTCGGAGCTGTTTATCGAAAATCAACAGCCCTTGATCAGCGAAATCGATACATTGATCGCTGACCTGAACGAAATTAAAGAAGGTATCCGCAATGGAAACAGAGAAGAGCTTGCCGCTATTCTGCATCGGGGAAAGCTCATAAAGGAGGCACTGGGAGAATGAAAACAGTGAAAGTGAAAACAGGCAGACCTTATGATATTCTTATCCAACACAATATTCTGCCGCAGGCCGGCGAATATATCCGACCACTGACCAAGGCTATTCGTGCGGTGGTGGTCAGTGACAGCAATGTTGCACCGCTGTATGCGGAAAGCGTGATGAAATCTCTTGCCGCAAACGGTTTTGAGGTGTCGCTCTTTACTTTTCAAGCCGGCGAAAGTGCGAAGCGTCTTGCGACCATCGAAAAAATGTATCTGCATTTTTTTGAACATAATATTACCAGAACAGACATTGTTGTGGCGCTCGGCGGCGGCGTAACGGGCGATATGGCAGGCTTTGCAGCCGCAAGCTATCTGCGTGGGATCGATTTTGTGCAGATACCAACCAGCCTTCTTTCACAGGTGGACTCTTCTGTCGGCGGCAAAACAGGGGTGGACCTTGCCTCCGGAAAAAATCTGGTGGGAGCTTTCTGGCAGCCTGTTTTGGTACTGATCGACCCCGAAACCCTTCATACGCTTCCGGAAAAATTCTATACCGACGGTCTGGGAGAGGTCATTAAGTACGGATGTATCAGAGATCGCTGCTTGTTTGAGCGGTTGGAAAAGGAAAATGCTCGGGATTTTATTGACGATGTGATCTATGAATGTGTATCCATTAAACGAAATGTCGTAGAAAATGATGAACGTGATACAGGAGAACGTGCTATTCTTAATTTTGGACATACTTTTGGTCACGCTCTTGAAAAACTGACCCATTATACAGGCTTGACTCACGGGGAAGCGGTATCGGCAGGAGCCGCCATTCTGACACGCATTACCGAGAAAAAAGGTCTGACAGAGCAGGGAACAGCACGGCGGCTGGAAAAGCTGCTGGAAAAATATCACTTGCCGACAGATGCGGCGTTTGAACTGGCAGATATTGCGGCGGCTACCAGAGGAGATAAAAAAAGCACCGGCAAAAGCGTTCAGTTTGTTTTCCTCAAAAATATCGGCGAGTGTTATATTCATAAAATTGACACTGCTGATTTTGGCGAATTTTTCGGAATAGGATGATACTTTCGTATTTTTGCTGTCTGCACAGGAAAAACAGCGTAAGAAAAACCGGATTTCATTTGTATAAAATAACGAAAAAACTGCCGTGATAAAAACGAATTTTTCTGTCACGATATGGGCAATTCATGAAAATAAAGCAGCATTTTATACAAAAAATTGATGATAAATTCTACTATAATTAACAAAGAAAAAACTTGCAAAAACAGGGACTCTATGGTATTATAATAGAGCGTGACTGCGACAGATATGCGATGATGCGGGAGGTTGCGACCGGTAGGGTCGGTTTTTCCGCGGAGTATGTCCGATTTTAAACCGGGCGAAAGAATATATTGATTGAGTGTAGTGTAAAGCATTAGTGCGGCTTTATAAGAGTTGCTGCCGGACTGTGCCCATTTGCTCAGACCTTTTCATAACCTTGACCCGGATTGTGCATCAATGCAAATCCGGTTTTTCAATAGACACGCAGGAAACACCCGGTAGGGTGGAAAGGAAATGAAAACGCCCGCCAACTACAATAAGGAGGCGATTTACCGTGGCAGTCAAGGAAAAAATAAGGATAAGAATTAAGGGTTACGATCACCAGCTGGTTGATCAGTCTGCTGAGAAAATCGTAGCAACAGCAAAGCGTACAGGTGCTCGTGTTTCGGGTCCCGTGCCGCTCCCTACAGAAAAGCAGGTTGTTACTATTCTTCGTGCTGTTCATAAGTACAAGGACAGCCGTGAGCAGTTTGAAACAAGAACTCACAAAAGACTTATCGACATCCTCAGACCTTCCAACAAAACTGTGGAAGCTCTTACAGGACTCGAACTCCCTGCCGGTGTTGAAATAGAGATTAAACTCTGATTTTAACCTACAAGCAGCCGGGGTCATGTCGGTGAAACGCCGACCAATAACCTATCAAGGAGGAAAATACAATGCAAAAGGCAATCATCGGTAAAAAGATCGGTATGACACAGATCTTCGATGCAAAGGGAAACGTTCTCCCTGTTACTGTTGTTGAGGCTGGTCCCTGTGTGGTAAGCCAGATCAAAACAGTGGAAAATGACGGTTACGAAGCAGTTCAGATGGGCTACGGCGATATTAAGCTCAAGGTCCAGAACGGCACAGGCAAAGGCAAAAGAGTTCGCAGCGACAAGTTTAAAAATGATCCTGTTAACATCACCAAGCCGATGCTCGGTCACTTTAAAAAGGCCGATGTCGCTCCTAAGAGCACACTTCGTGAATTCAGAGTAGAAAATCTCGATGCTTACAAAGTCGGCGACATCATCAAGGCTGACACTTTTGCTGAAGGCGACAAAATCGACGTTACAGGCAAGAGCAAAGGTAAGGGATATGCCGGCGTTATCAAGCGTTGGAACTTCCAGCGTCTGAAAGAAAGCCACGGTTCAGGTCCGGTTGCCCGTCACGGCGGTTCAATGGGCGCCTGCTCTACTCCGTCCAGAGTATGGAAGGGTAAGAAAATGGCAGGTCATCTCGGTGCCGAGAGAGTAACAGTTCAGAACCTCACCGTTGTAAAGATCGACGCTGAAAACAACCTTATCGCAATCAAAGGTGCTATCCCGGGTCCGAACGGCGGTATCGTCGTAATCCGTGACAGCGTTAAGGCGTAAGGGAAGGAGGAATTTCAATGCCTAATATAGAAGTTCTTGATATGGCAGGCAAAAAGGTCGGCGAAGCTGAACTTTCTGATGCTATTTTCGCAATAGAACCCAATACAGTGGTTATGCACCAGATGGTAGTTAACTATCTCGCTAATAACCGTCAGGGCACACAGTCTGCTCTTACCCGTGCAGAGGTAAGAGGCGGCGGCAGAAAACCCTGGAAACAGAAGGGCACAGGCCACGCAAGACAAGGCTCGACCAGAGCTCCGCAGTGGACACACGGCGGTGTCGTTTTTGCTCCCAAGCCCAGAAGCTACAGATTTACTGTAAATAAGAAAGTAAAAAGACTTGCTATGAAGTCCGCTTTCTCCAGCAAGCTCAAGGATAACCAGCTTGTTGTTCTCGACAAGGTAACACTTGACGAATATAAAACCAAAACGATCGCCGAAATGCTCAAGGCGATCGGCGCAGATAAAAAAGCGCTCATCGTTCTTCCCGAGGTGGACAAGAAAATCATCAACTCGGCAAGAAATATTCCCGGCGTTAAAACAGCTCAGGTCAACACCGTTAATGTTTATGACATTATCAATGCTGATAAGCTCGTGATCGTCAAGGATGCAATCAGCAAAATCGAGGAGGTATACGCATGACAGCTCGTGACATTATCGTAAAGCCTATCATCACAGAAAAGAGCATGGCAGGCGTTGCAACAGAAAAGAAATATACCTTCAAGGTTGCTAAAAAGGCAACAAAGATTCAGATCGCTCAGGCTGTAGAAGAAATCTTCGGCGTTAAAGTCGCTAAGGTCAACACAGTCAGCGTAAGAGGTCGTCTTCGCCGTCAGGGCAGAACACAGGGCTATACTCCTTCATGGAAAAAGGCTTATGTTTCTCTTACGGAGGACAGCAAAACAATCGAGTTCTTTGAAGGCATGATGTAAGCCTGTCACAAAGAAACAGGCAGAATGAATGGAGAATTTGCCGTTCTCCGCAAAGCCATCATGAGGAGAGTGAAATAAATGGCAATCAAGAATTATAAACCGACCAGTCCGGCAAGACGTAATATGTCTGTTACCGATTACTCGGTTCTTTCTAAAGTTGCACCGGAGAAGAGCCTTCTTGCTCCGCTCAACAAAAAATCAGGCCGTAACAGCTACGGCAGAATTACCGTTCGTCACAGAGGCGGCGGCAATCGTAACAAGTACAGACTCATTGACTTTAAGCGTCAGAAGTTTGACGTGGAAGCAACCGTTAAAACAATCGAGTATGATCCGAACCGTTCGGCTCACATCGCTTTGATTGAATATACAGACGGTACCAAAAGCTATATCACCGCTCCGGTAGGTCTGAAAGTAGGCGACACAGTCGTTGCAGGTCCTAACGCAGATATTAAGCCCGGTAATGCTTTGCCGCTGGTCAATATCCCCGTAGGTACCTTTATCCACAACATTGAGCTTTATCCCGGTAAGGGTGCTCAGCTGGCAAGAAGCGCCGGCAATATGGCTCAGCTGATGGCAAAGGAAAACCATCTTGCACTGCTCAGACTTCCTTCGGGAGAACTGAGAAATGTTCCTGAAAATTGTATGGCAACAATCGGTCAAGTAGGCAATATCGACCACGAAAACGTGAAGATCGGTAAAGCAGGCCGTAAACGTCATATGGGCTGGAGACCGACCGTCAGAGGTTCTGTTATGAACCCGAATGACCACCCGCACGGCGGTGGTGAGGGTAAATCCCCCGTTGGCCGTCCCGGACCTGTTACCCCCTGGGGTAAGCCTGCACTGGGTTACAAGACCAGAAAGAACACACGTTCCAACAAGCTTATCATTAAGCGTAGAAACGGTAAGTAATAGGCATACAGAAAGGAGCTTTGTATTATGAGCAGAAGCATTAAAAAGGGCCCTTATGTACAGCCTGTGCTGCTTAAGAGAGTCCAGCAGATGAACGAAGCCGGTGAAAAGAAGATTCTCAAAACCTGGAGCAGATCTTCTACTATTTTCCCGGATTTCGTAGGACATACATTTGCGGTACATGACGGCCGCAAACACGTACCGGTATATGTAACAGAAGATATGGTAGGTCATAAGCTCGGCGAGTTCGCACCTACCAGAACCTTTAAGGGACACGCCGGTTCCAAAACATCAAAGTGATAGCCGAAAGGAGTGTATGAACAATGGAAGCAAGGGCAGAACTGAAATACGCCCGTATTTCTCCCCGTAAGGTCAAGATTGTACTCGACCTTATCAGAAACAAGCCTTGCGATTACGCATTGGCAGTTCTCCAGCATACCCCTAAGGCTGCTTGTGAGGATTTAGAGAAGCTTCTCAAGTCAGCAATGGCTAATGCAGAGAACAATCATAATATGGATGTTAACAGACTTTATGTGGCAGAATGCTACGTTGGTCAGGGTCCGATCCTCAAGAGAATTCGTCCGAGAGCTCAGGGCCGTGCATACAGAATTGACAAGAAAACGTCACACGTTACTCTTGTGCTCAAAGAGAAAGAATAATCGGTGAGGAGGTAAACTAATGGGCCAGAAAGTAAATCCGCACGGTCTTCGTGTTGGTGTTATCAAAAATTGGGACTCACGTTGGTTTGTAAGTGACAAAGACTTCGGCGATACACTCGTTGAGGACTACAACCTCCGTAAGACTCTGAAAAAACAGCTTTATCCTGCCGGCGTTCCTAAGATCGAAATCGAGCGTGACGCTTCAAGGGTAAGAATTCATATTCACTGTGCAAAACCCGGTATGGTAATCGGTAAGGGCGGCAGCGAAATCGAAAAGCTCCGTCTGCAGTGTGAAAAAATGCTGAACAAGCCGGTTGCTATCAATATCGTAGAGGTAAAAAACCCCGATATTAATGCACAGCTCGTTGCTGAGAATGTGGCTCAGCAGCTCGAAAAGAGAATTTCATTCCGCCGTGCGATGAAACAGTCTATCGGCCGTGCGATGAAGTTCAACGCAAAAGGAATTAAAATTATGTGCTCAGGTCGTCTTGGCGGCGCTGAAATCGCCAGATCCGAACAGTACCACGAGGGTACTATTCCGCTGCAGACACTCAGAGCTGACATTGATTACGGTTTTGCAGAGGCAGCTACCACCTATGGTATCGTCGGCGTGAAAGTTTGG
Source organism: uncultured Ruminococcus sp. (assembly GCA_902802985.1). Lineage (GTDB taxonomy): Bacteria > Bacillota > Clostridia > Oscillospirales > Acutalibacteraceae > UBA1213. Next base: position 530 of record CADCOE010000037.1, on the reverse strand, counting down.
CTTTACAAAGGTGAGGTTCTCCACGATAACCGCAAGCCTCGTAAGGAAGGAGGCAGCAAATAATTATGTTAATGCCTAAAAGAGTAAAGTACCGCAGAGTTCACAGAGGTCGTATGACCGGTAAGGCACTCCGCGGCAACAAGGTAACTTATGGTGAGTATGGTATTCAGGCTTTGGAACCCGCTTGGATCACTGCCAATCAGATAGAAGCAGCCCGTGTTGCTATGACACGTTACTGCAAAAGATTTGGTAAGGTATGGATCAAGATTTTCCCTGACAAGCCTGTCACCAAAAAACCCGCAGAAGTCCGTATGGGTTCCGGTAAAGGTTCACCGGAATTCTGGGTAGCAGTTGTTAAGCCCGGCAGAGTAATGTTCGAGCTTGGCGGTGTGCCCGAGGCAACCGCAAGAGAAGCTCTTCGTCTTGCTGCCAACAAGCTGCCGATCAAGACAAAGTTTGTAACTAAGGAAGAAACGGAGGCTGACGCATAATGAAGACTTCAGAACTCAGAGAAATGACATCAGCTGAGC
>CADCOE010000036.1 GCA_902802985.1 uncultured Ruminococcus sp. | reverse complement strand
TGAGAAAGATTGAGAAGTTAAGGGCAGAGATATTACTGTTCTTTATGCGTGGTTTAAAATTGGCATTTGTTCAGTAGACATTATTTAGAGTAAACTAAAAAAAGCAGAAAAACCTGTACAAATTGTAAAGGTTTCCTGCTTTTTCTTGGTATTATTATGTTTATTTTAATGTATTTCCGACTATTATTGCCGCTTTTAGCTGTTTTACGTACAATTTACGTACTATTTTTTTAGTTTATTCATTTCAAATTGTAGTTTTTCAAGGTCTTGATGGATGTATATATCAGCTGTTGTAGAAAAATTTGCGTGACCAATTATTTTTTGTAAAGCTTCAGCTCTTATTCCCGCAGCAGAGGAAAGTGAAGCAAATGTGTGTCGAGTGCTGTGAGGTGTAAGATGATTTTCTTCCTCAAAAATCCAACCGCTATTTTTAGCATTGTTTTTGCGTTTCCCACTTATTATTCCTAATTCTGACAGCGGTTCATAAAAATACAAATTTCTAAATTCATCACTCGTGAGACCAAAAAGCGTACTGTTCGGTATAGCTTCCAACATCCATTTTTTAAAAAAAACCTTTATTTCAGGAATGGATGTTGGAAAAGGAATAATTCGATTTTTTCCGGCTGCTGTTTTTTCTCCACCGACAACATAACCACCATTGAGAAAAATATTTTCCGGACGTAGAGCTGTGATTTCACCGATACGAAATCCCATATAGATCATAGCAAGGATTGCTTGTATTCGTTTGTCGTCAGAATGTTGCCAAAGTGTATTAATTTGATTATCAGTAAATATTATTTTTTCTTTCTTGTCAAATTTAGGAAGTTTTATGAATTCAGCATAGTTTTTCACAATAACGTCATTTTCAATAGCACACTTACAAAGCATTACCGATAACACTTTCAGAGTTTCAGCAGATGATTTGGAGGTACAAATGTTAATCGCTTCTTGAAAATGTGCTGTTCGTATATCTGACATTTTGATATGTTTAATCTTGGCAAGTCTTTTCCACATAGAAGAATACAATTTTACGGCAGATCTTCCAACACGCTGAAAATGAGTATCAGACCACAAATTGTAAATATTCTCCAACGTAGCATTGTAAAGTTTTGGTCTGCCATTTTTAATATAATCCTCTAAAGCAGCTTGTGCTGTTTTCATATCAGAATATGCCCCGATATAGATACGTCCTTGACCGCTCTTTGTGGATGGAGCGTGAACTATATAAGGTTTTCTGTATCTATTATCTTTACTGATTGTTCCTGTTCCGTGTGCTCGTTTGCGATGTCGTGTCTTTTTTTCAGCGGCTTGTTTTTTGCCACACCAATTACAAAATATTGAGCCGTCAGAAATTTCTTTTCCACATTTCTTGCAAATCATAATTAACACTCCTTTGAAATAAGCACCGTCAATACTTATGTATCGGCGGTGCTTTGATTTTTAACATTTTCCACAAAGGGTATATCCCATTTGTTCAACTTGTGCGGCGGCTTCTGCATAGGTAAAAGCAGTTATGGTGATGTCTTGTCTATTTTCGGGATCCATTTGCTTTACCGCCGCGCATTCGTGAGTATGATATTTTTTGCTCCTGGTGTTTGTGTTCAAAATGAATGTAAAAGTTTTCGGAGTAGGTTCAGGTGTCACACTTATTTCTACGCTTGGCTCAATAGAACTTTCGACGATACTTGGTTCAACTGAACTTTCAATAATTATGCTTGATTCATCAACACTTTCTTGGTAGTTTTCGGATGATTCTTTATTCTCTGAAAACTCAAATGATTCGGTCTTTGTATCAATTTCACTGTTGCTATTTTCTGAGGATTCAATATTACTTTCTTCAACAGGAGGTTCAACATTAGTGATTATACCATTTATCATTTGGATTCCAGTATATTTACTATAGTTTTTGAATTCAGCTTTGACAGTTATAGTTGCTTCGTTTTCTATATCTTCAAAAGTATTTTCTTCGGACAATTTAATCTCAATGCTAACGGTGCTATATTCATTTTTTTCGATATTTGTTGAAAGATTTAATTTATGTAGATTTTTATAATAAGTGTCAACTTTGCCTGTGATTTCATAGATTTTTCCAGTATATTCGGATGAATCACCATTAGTGATTGTTTCGGCAAATTCGTCTGCGGTTATTTTAGTAACACTCGATAAATCAGAATTGATATTTACACTGGAAGTATCATCGTTAGATGACGTATCTTTTTGCGAAATGTTTCCACAAGATGACAGAACCACGACTAACGCAACGGCTGTCAAAATCGTTAATATCCTTTTCATTTTAATCAACCTTTCTGCTAATGATGTCTATTTTTTAATAGGTAAACCGTTACTGTCAGTAAATGTATCCGACGTTATTTTTGTGAGGTCATAAATTGTTCCAAATAAAAAGCCTCCCATAGTCAAGAAATATATAATTCCTGAAGTAGCCTTGCCAACATAAAACCTGTGCAGACCTCCTAATCCTATAAAGCCTAATAAACAAAGAAGTAGGGTTGTACTTTTGCTTTTGGAACTAATAACATTTCTGTGTGCGTGATTGTAATTGATGTTAGTGTTTCTGTTCGTATTTTGATTATTCATCACGTTGTTGATAATAATAGGTGGCTGACTATTATTGGTTGGGTATTCCAATTCCGAACGGCAATACGGACACAAACGATATTCGTTGCCTACTTCTGCACCACAATTTTTACAATTCATAATTATACAATTCCTTTCGTCTCTTGCCGCCTTACAGCGACTTATTTTTTTGTTTTCAATTCATTAAGATAAAGTATCGCTTCTGCACGTTTGATCAACGGCAGGTTTTGTATCAGCTCCACAAGCTCTTCTGTATCGGTCTTTGAATTACCGTTGACCGTAAGGCTTGAATGATTGCCATTGTTGATGGCCTGTACACCGTTGTTGTCACCGCTGTAAGTATCAGTAGTTAAGTTCGGATTGTCAGTGCGTCCCAACAGGTAATCTACGGAACAGTCAAGGTAATCTGCTATTTTTGCAAGACTATCAAAAGCTATAGACTTTCCGTGATACATAGCTGACATAGTATTACTGCCAAGTTCAAGCTCCACAAGCATATCTTTAATAATTTTTTTTCGTTCTTTTGCAACTGATTTTATTCTAATCGCTAAATCTTGCGAATTATACATAATTAACCCTCCTTTTTTGTAGAAACTTACAAAATCGCAAAATAAGGCGAAATAATATTGACAATCGCTCGATAGTGCGATATAATATAGCCAGGCTATTAAACAAAGTGCAACAAGCCTGCTAATATAACTGTTAATATATAACTGTACTCACAATATAAGTTTATTTTAATCCGCATTGGATTTTGCAATTTCATCTATTGTATCACGAATACGAAGAAATGCGTCTGTAACGATAGGGTCAAATTTTTTGCCTCTTTGTTCTTTAATGTTGTCAAAAACAACAGATGTCGGCAATGCAGCCTTGTATGCTCTTTTAGCAACCAGTGCATCAAAATAGTCCGCAATCGTCATAATTCTGGCACAAAGAGGTATTTCCTCTCCTTCTATGCCGTAGGGGTAGCCAGAGCCATCCCAACATTCGTGGTGATATAATGCAACAGATTTAGCAATTTTCAAAAAGTCACTGTCTTCTATATCAGCCATAGATTCTTCGATAATTTTTTTGCCGTTGACAGTATGGTTTTTGATAGTGGCAAATTCTTTTTCGGTTAATCTGCCTGGTTTTTGAAGGATGGCATCCGGAATGGTAATTTTACCTATATCGTGCAATGGTGCTGACATCATTGTATCGTGCATATATTGTTCCGTTAGTATGTCATCAAAATCACCATTACGTTTTAACTCCTTGATAAGAGCTTCCACATATTCACTGGTGCGTTTTACGTGTTTACCTGTATTGCCGTCACGAGCTTCGATAATATTAGCAAAACCGATGATAATTTCACTCTGCATATTTTCGATTTCTTTTGTTTTTTCAGTAACACTTTCATCGAGACTGCTGCGTTTATCATCGACAGAATAAAAAATACGGCTGGTATAAATAGCTGTAATCAAAAAGCTCATGGAGCAGTTAACGATCAACAAAAAAGTATTAGCTTCGTATGTTAGCAGATGTTTTGGATTATAGTCATTAAAATAAATGACCATAAATATAAATGATACCGAAGCAATGAAAATAATAGAATTACGTAAAATTTGTATTAGCTTGCCTTTTTTACGAATAAACACCGTCATAAAAATCGACGGGATCATAAGGTATTGAAATCCCGATGTAAGACCGAAAAATGCAATACTGCATATTTGGTGCAGAAACAGTTCAAAAACCGTCAATAAGGTACATGACAGCCACGAACCTTTAAAATATTTCAATAGTATAACAAAGGTAGCATACAAAATAACATTAATACCGTCAAATAACTGCATCATTCTTATATCAAAGAAAGAAAAAACAACAAGATAACAAGCATGCAGAAGTAAACAGGTAAGAAAGAACATATTCAAAGGACCAGTCAAAGCTGCATAATCAGCGTAATCCTTATCCTCATTATAAGCAGGGGTACCGACAAAAAAATTCAGTATTTTATTGTTGCTCATTTTTTTGTTTGCGAATGTTTATCAATCGCTCTCCTTTTAATATTTGAAAGAATAATAAAAATGCTCCTTATGTCGTATTATACTATAAGTTTTCATTTATATCAATAGTAATTTGTGTTTTTTTGACAATTTGTTATATTTTATCAGGCGGTGTTTGTAGATGTTTGCTATTATAAAGTTAAAACATTCCATTATTGTTTTTTTTCTGACACTAATATTAATAGTAGTGTCGACGGCTGCTGCCGTTAATGTTATTCCAGCAGTAGCAAATTTTCAGCCTGTACAGCCATTAAGGTTACCCATTATTATGTATCACGGATTAGTTTCAGATGTATCTTATCAAAATCAGTATATGATAGATCCGAATTTATTTGAACAGGATCTAATCTATTTAAAGGATAATGGTTATCATACCATATTTATCAGCGAATTAGAAGATTATGTCGAAAATAGAAAACCTTTACCTGAAAAGCCCATCATTTTAACTTTTGATGATGGTTATTATAATAACTACGTGTATGCTTATCCGCTGCTAAAAAAGTATCAACAAAAAGCAGTGATTTCTCCTATAGGTATTACAGCAGATCGAGCCGAAGAAGAACAGAGGAAAAATCCGTTGTATTCTCAGTGTGGGTGGACAGAATTAAAAGAGATGAGTTGTTCAGGATTGGTGGAAATACAAAACCACACTTATAATTTGCATCAAAATGATACTGATAGAAAAGGTGCAGCTGCACGTCCGAATGAAAGTGAAGCAGAATATGAAGAAATGTTGTTAAATGACCTTCAAATGTTCAGCGATAAAATGTATCAAAATCTGCAACAAAGACCAAATGCTTTTGTTTATCCGTTTGGAGCCAAAAGCAAAAGTACGCTTTCGATCGTTAAGAAAGCAGGATACCGTGCTGTTTTGGATTGTGAACAAAAAATGAATTTGATCAATGATATAGAAGATCTTTATACGCTTCACCGTTTTTTACGACCCGGTCAAGTGTCATCAAAAGTGTTCTTTGAGAATACAGTAAAGATAGGCACTGCCTAAATTAAATAACGGAGGTATCATCATATGCCAAAAATTTTTTTGAGTCCATCAACTCAGGAATATAATCCGTATGTAGACGGCGGTAACGAGGAATACTATATGAACATCATTACAGATGCATTGATTCCTTATCTGGAAGCCAGTGGAATAGAGTATGATCGAAATGATCCATCCAAAACAGTATCTAATTCCATACGAATGTCTAATAGTGGAAATTATGCTCTTCATCTTGCACTTCATTCCAATGCTGCACCGCCAGACACCGCTGGTAAAGTACGTGGTTCGCAAGTCTATTATTATCCTTCCAGCAATGAAGGGAAAAGAGCGGCTGATATATTTGCCAATAATATTAAAGAAATATATCCTGATCCAACCAAAGTAAAAACCGTTCCAACAACAACACTTTCAGAAATAACTAAGACCAAAGCCCCAACCATCCTTATTGAAATTGCCTATCACGATAATCCTGAGGATGCTATGTGGATCAGGGATAATATAGGCACGATAGCACAAAATCTTGCTATTTCGGTAAGTGATTTTTTGGGAATTGAAGAACGTGAACCACAGTCTACAAGAATCGGGATTGTTAGCACAAAGAAGACAGCACTTAATCTTAGAGAAGAACCGTCAATCGCAGCTGAAATTATCGGAAAAATTCCGAAAGGAAGCAAAATACCGATCCTTGGACAAGACGAAGATTGGTATTTAACGTATTTTGAAGGAAGAAGAGGTTATGTTAATTCGGATTACGTAACATAATTCAAAAACATCATAACATTATAATAATTAAATTTAAATCGTTTTTCATATGTTTGTCATATACAAATGACAGGAGCATAAGGGAAACGATTTATTTTTATATAATTGTATAATATTGAAAATAAAAGACGTGAATGATATAATAATATAAAATTTTTTAGGATGATTATATATGAAAAAGAAGCAGATGCTGTGCAGTGTTGTTATCATTACATTTATCACTGTAGTAATGATGACGGTTGCCCTTTTGTTATATTCTATCGGTTGGATTTCTCCCACTGATCTTTCATCGGCATATTATTGTGTAAAAGGAGTGGATGTATCCTCCTATCAAGGTTATATTGACTGGCAGGTTTTGCCTCAAGATATTGATTTTGTATATATCAAAGCAACCGAAGGAAGCAGCTCAACAGATGAACAATTTTTATATAATTGGCAGGAAGTGCAAAAAACCAATATCAGAGCGGGGGCATATCACTTTTTTAGTTTTGATAGTTCCGGAAAAACACAAGCAGAGCATTTTATTGCAACTGTTGCCGCATTTGATAAAATGCTTCCACCTGTTATTGATGTGGAATTTTATGCTGATAAAGAAATTGATCCTCCCTCACGACAAATTGTTCATAAGCAGATTAATATAATGGTATCAATGATTGAAAAACATTATGGAATGAAGCCAATCTTTTATGCCACTCGGAAATCTTTTGATATGTATCTGTCAGGAAATTATATGGAATATGACATATGGATAAGAGATATATTGTGTCGTCCATTGTTATCCGATGGAAGACAATGGACTTTTTGGCAGTACAGTGAAAAAGGGTATATAAAAGGATATAGCGGAGAAGAGAATTTTATTGATTTGAATGTATTTAATGGAAGTAAAAGCGAATTTTATATTTATCCGAAACAATCATAAATACAAATTTCATCCCAAAAATCCAGATATTAAATTGAAATAGTGATTTTTTTGTTGTTTGATCATAATATTCATCGAGTAACAAAAAATTAACAAAATACGCTTTACATTATGTTTTTTATATTGTAAAATAATAAAGATAATATAAAATAAAAAATAGGAGTGTGCGGTTAAAATGGAGCCAAAATATAAAAGAGTACTTTTAAAATTAAGCGGTGAGTCACTGGCCGGAAATGAAAAACACGGTATAGATTTTGAAACCGTATTGCGTTTCTGTGAGCCTATCAAAAAGCTGAATGAGATGGGAGTGGAGGTAGCAATTGTTGTTGGTGGTGGCAATTTCTGGCGTGGACGTTCCAGTGGTAAAATGGATAGAACACGAGCAGATCATATGGGTATGCTTGCAACTACCATTAATGCACTTGGGGTATGTGATGCTTTGGAGCAGCTTGATTTGGAGGTTCGTGTTCAAACGGCTATTTCTATGCAGCAAATTGCTGAACCATATATAAGAAATAGGGCCATTCGTCATCTTGAAAAGGGAAGAATTGTTGTTTTTGGATGCGGTACAGGTAATCCGTTCTTTTCGACAGATACAGCTGCAGCACTTCGTGCGGCGGAAATTGAAGCAAATATTATTCTTAAAGCAACTATGGTGGATGGTGTGTATGACAGCGATCCCAAAAAAAACCCGGAGGCTAAAAAATACGATAAGATTTCTTTTCATGATGTCCTCAATCGTGGTTTGGGCGTAATGGACAGTACAGCGGCTGCTATTTGCAATGATAATAATATTCCGATTATCGTTTTTAGCCTTGATAATCCGAATAACATTGTTTCTGCTGTGTGCGGAGAAAATATAGGTACATTGGTTGAACAATAATTTTATTATATTTTTACTTTCGGGAGGTTAACTTAATGAACACAGTAATCAAAAGTACAGATGAAAAAATGACAAAATCAGTAAAGCATCTTGAAACAGAATTTGCCGAAATTCGTGCAGGACGTGCTAATCCGGCAGTTCTTGATAAGGTAAAGGTGGATTATTACGGTACCCCGACCGCTGTCAATCAGTTGGCTGCTGTATCCGTAACTGAGGCAAGAACTCTTATCATTCAGCCATGGGATGTTTCTATTCTTCGCAGCATAGAGAAAGCAATTCAGACTTCTGATATCGGTATCAATCCTCAAAACGATGGTAAAGTCATCCGTATGATATTTCCGCCGCTGACAGAAGACAGACGTAAAGAAATTGTAAAGGAAATTGCTAAGATGGGTGAAGAGACTAAGGTATCCGTTCGCTCTATCAGACGTGATGCAATGGATAAGCTCAAAGGAATGAAAAAGAGCAGCGAAATTACAGAGGATGACCAAAAGCACGCAGAGAAAAAAATACAAGATATTACCGATCGTCATATCAAGTCGATTGATTCACTGACAGAGAAAAAACAGAAACAGATTATGGAAATTTGAGACACAAAAGAATAACTCGGCAGGATATTTCTTGCCGGGTTCTATTTTAGTGAAAAACTGAGAAATAATATGATGTTATCATTTGTCAGTTTTTTATTAGCAAAACAGAGGTGATTATATGAATGAAAAACAATCAAATCTGATTCTTCCAACACATGTAGGTATTATTATGGACGGTAATGGCCGTTGGGCCAAAAAGAGAGGATTGCCACGCTATGTGGGACACACTTATGGTGCCCAGACATTCAGAAAAATAACAAGATACATCAGCAGTAAAGGTGTAAAGGTTCTTACTTTATATGCCTTTTCTACTGAAAATTGGAAACGTCCTCCGGAAGAGGTCGGAGCAATTATGAAAATATTCCGTCAATATTTGACCGATGCATTAACCGATTTTCGTGACGATGAAATAAAATTGGTGTTTATTGGCGACAAATCGGCTTTTGATTCTCATATGATCGAACTTATCAATGAAACAGAAGAAATATCGAAAAACAGAAAGGGTATGTTGCTGAATATCGCAATGAATTATGGAGGAAGAAACGAAATTCTGTATGCAGTCAAAAATCTTTGTGCTGATGTAAAAGCTGGGATCATTCAACCCAATGATATTACAGATAAAGATATACAGTCAAGATTATATACTGCCAATATACCGGATCCGGATTTGATTATCAGGACAGGAGGGGAACACAGGCTCAGTAATTTTTTACTCTATCAGTCTGCTTATTCTGAATTTTATTCTACAGAAACGCTGTGGCCTGATTTTAATGCTTCTGATTTTGATAAAGCTATCGAAGAATATAACCAGCGAAACAGAAGGTTTGGTGGTGTCTAAAATGTTGCAAAGAATACTTTCCGGTGTGATAGGGATTACATTTATCGTATTGGTTATTCTTTTCAGCTCATCGGTACCCATCATTATAGATATTTTAATTTCCCTTGTATGTGTCGTTGCCATTGTGGAATTTGCCAATGCAACAAGAACGTTCAAGCTTTTTCAGTTGAGTATTCCCAGTATGGTATTCTCATTTATTTATCCGATGCTTTTGGATTATGATATGGGAACAATGATATGGTATATTTATACAGCAATAATGTTATCTATGATGATTTTTAACCATAAGAAGATAACGTTTATTGAGTTTGCATATATATACAGTATGACGATTATTATTACCGTTTCTCTTTCTGGAATTATAACAATGAAGGATATGGATGTTGTACATTCTTCTTTTTATTTTGTATTGACATTAGCACTTCCGTGGTTAGCGGATGCAGGTGCATATTTTATTGGAACATTGATGGGAAAGCATAAACTTTGTCCCGACATCAGTCCCAAAAAAACTATTGAGGGTGCGATAGGCGGCAGTATCATCTGTATATTGGTGATGTGTTTTGTCGGATATATTTTTTCATCTTGGATATATGGCGGTACGGTAGATGTTAATTATCTTCACCTTGCACTTCTTTCGTTATTTGGCAGTGTCATTTCTATTTTGGGTGATTTATCGTTTTCACTTGTTAAACGTACCTTTCAAATTAAAGATTATGGAAATTTAATTCCCGGACACGGTGGTGTTTTAGATCGGTTTGACAGTGTTGTTTTTGTAACACCATTTTTGCTGATAATGATAACCTATCTGCCTGTACTTGTTATTTGAACAGAGGTGAATAATGTGACTAAAAATATTGCAATACTCGGTTCCACCGGCTCGATCGGAACACAAACGCTTGATGTTGCAAGGATGCACAATATTAAAGTTTCTGCATTAACAGCCAATAAAAATATTGATATTTTGGAACAGCAAATACGAGAATTTAAACCTCATCTGGTTTGCATTACAGAGGAAGAATATGCATCTCGATTAAAGGCTGCTGTTTCAGATGTGGATGTAAAAATTACAAGCGGTATCAGCGGAATGAAAGAAGCAGCTCAACTGGAAAATGTGGATACGGTTGTAAATGCCGTAGTGGGGGCAGCTGGTTTGCTACCTACAATGTATGCAATCGAGGCAAAAAAGAATATTGCTCTTGCCAATAAGGAAACTCTTGTAGCAGGAGGAGGTGTTGTGACAGAAGCGGTCAAACGACACAATGTAACCCTTTATCCTGTTGATAGTGAACATTCTGCTATTTTCCAATGTTTGCAAGGGTGCTCGGCAAATTCATTGAAAAAAATTATATTGACGGCCTCAGGAGGAGCTTTTTTTGGTAAAACAAAGAATGATTTGAAAAATGTTACAGTAGAACAAGCACTGCAACATCCTAACTGGAATATGGGAGCAAAAATAACGATAGATTCTGCTACGATGATGAATAAAGGATTAGAAGTCATAGAAGCTTCGTGGCTGTTTAATATGCCAGAGGATCAGATCGATGTCTTGATCCATCGTGAGAGTATTATACATTCTATGATCCAGTTAAAGGATAATGCTGTGATTGCCCAACTAGGTACAGCAGATATGCGTATTCCAATACAATATGCACTTACATATCCTCAAAGACTTCCCTCGCCCGTAAAAGAACTTGATTTGAGCGATATTGCGAAATTAACCTTTGCAAAGCCGGATAATGATACTTTTCAATGTCTTGACATTTGTAGAAAAGCACTCCGTAAAGGAGGATTGTATCCTGCCGTTGCCAATGCAGCAAATGAAGCAGCGGTAGAACTGTTTCTAAAACAAAAAATATCCTTTGGAGATATTTCGGAAATAGTAGGGAATACCGTCGAAAAATTTCGTGGAAGTGAACAGGAATGTTCATTGGAGGCTATTTTAAGCACAGATATGGAAATAAGAAAGCAGATTTTAAACCAATAAACGAAACTATTTTTATGGGAGATGATCAAGATAGAAGCTGCATTATTGATTATAATAGGAATTTTACTTTTTGAATTAATTATATTTCTTCACGAATTTGGTCATTTTATTACAGCCAAAAAGTCTGGAGTAAAGGTAAATGAATTTGCGTTGGGAATGGGACCTAAAGTTCTTAAATATCAAAAGGGTGAAACTCTTTATTCATTAAGACTTTTTCCTATTGGCGGCTTTTGTGCAATGGAAGGAGAAGATGAAGCCAGCGATGATGAAAGAGCATTTGGTAACAAAGCGGTATGGAAAAGAATGATCATTGTTGTTGCAGGTGCGGTAATGAATATTATTTTAGGTTTCTTACTGATGATGATTACACTTGCCCCGAATTCCTATTTTGCATCAACCACCATATCTGTTTTTGCGGATAATGCTGTATCCTCCAAAACACTTCGTGTTGGTGATGAAATCACCAGTATCAATGGTTATCCTATTCTCACCTCGACTGATATGAGCTTTGCCCTTGCGACGGCAACATCTAACAAAATGTCGATGACAGTTATCCGTAACGGCGAAAAAAAAGACATTCAGGTTAAGTTTGGTACTATTAAAAGAGATGATAAAGATCTGATACAGCTTGATTTTAAGGTTGATCCTATAGAAAATAATTTTGTAACACTGATTACTCAAACGTTTAAATCCACCATATCAATGGTAAAAATGGTATGGGCAAGTTTGTTTGGTTTGATTACCGGACAGTTTGGCTTAAATGAAGTAGCAGGGCCTATTGGTATGACAGGAGCCATTTCACAGGCAACTGCTGAAGGTTTGAAAAGTAGTTTTTGGGATGGATTGAACAATCTTGTTTATGTAATGACTATTATTACTGTCAATCTGGGAGTGGTTAATCTTTTACCGTTGCCGGCACTGGATGGCGGTAGATTGGTATTTCTTATCGTAGAGGCGATTAGAAAAAAACGTATTAAACCGGAAATAGAGGGATATGTACATGCAATAGGATTAATCGTGTTATTGTTGTTTATGGTCATTATATCGGTCAATGATGTAGTACGTCTGTTTTCGGGAGGATGAAAGATAGTGGATAGAAAAAACACAAAAACTGTTAGTGTTGGCAATACGCTGATAGGCGGCGATGCCAGTATTTCGGTACAGTCAATGCTCAATATTCCATCAACAGATATTGAAGGAAGTGTCAAACAAGCAGTAGAACTTGAAAAGGCAGGTTGTGATATTGTACGAATTGCGATCCCAAATCTTGAAGCCATACAGCTTATTCCTGCCATAAAAAAAGAACTGACTGTTCCTTTGGTAGCCGATATTCATTTTGATTATAGAATTGCGTTAGAAGCTGCTGCTGCAGGGATTGATAAAATACGTATTAATCCGGGAAATATTGGTGATGAAGATCGTGTGAAGAGGGTTGCGGATATATGTCGAATGAAAAATATTCCCATTCGTATTGGTGTGAATTCGGGATCTCTTGAAAAACATATCCTTGCTAGGTATGGTAAACCAACGCCGGAGGCATTATGTGACAGTGCACTATATCACGTTTCTCTTTTGGAAAAATTTGATTTTGACAATATTGTGTTGTCAATGAAATCTTCTAATGTTGCATTTATGGTGCAGGCATATCGTATTGCTTCTGAAAGATGCCGCTATCCGCTGCATTTGGGGGTAACCGAAGCCGGAACAGAACGTATGGGAATTATTAAGTCATCTATCGGCATCGGTTCATTGCTGTTGGAAGGTATCGGTGATACCATACGTGTATCACTGACGGATGACCCCATCAAGGAAGTATATGCCGCCAAAGACATATTAAAGGCACTTTGTTTGAATGAGGAAGGTATTAAATTTATTTCCTGTCCTACTTGTGGCAGAACAAAAATTGATCTTATATCGCTTGCTAAAGAGGCGGAGGAACGTCTCCGAAATTGCAGGAAAAATATAACGGTTGCTATTATGGGCTGTGCTGTGAATGGACCGGGCGAGGCAAGAGAAGCAGATATAGGAATTGCGGGAGGTTCATCAGACGGATTGATCTTTAGAAAAGGTGAAATTATCCGTAAAGTTCCGGAAGATAAACTTTTGGATGCTTTGATAGAAGAAATAGAAACTATGTCTTAAAACAAGGCGGTTTATTAAAAAGGAAGATTGATTTGAAAACATTTTCTGAAATAATCGGTAAATATGCAAATACTCAAAAATTGCCTATGAGTATTAATCAAAGCAGAATATTGAGTGTGTCTGTAAATTCAGTTCAGCGATCGATGGATATTTATACAAAATGTGATGAACTTGTTGATAGAAAATCTCTTTTTGAGGCCGAACAAGTAGTATGCGGTAGCATCTTAAATGTATCAAGATGTGTGATATATCCAAGATATGACAGTTCACTGTTTGACATTAATTATTATTCAGAAATGATACTTGAGCTGAAAAGAAGGTACGCAACGCTTAACGGAACACTTAATGACTCCACTGCTGAATTAAAAGATAACCGATTGATTATTACTTTACAGCATGGCGGAAGGGATATTTTGGAACAACAGCGTTTTGATCGACACCTATCCGAACTACTGCAAGAAGAATTTGGAATTCGTGCAAATGTTGAATTCAGCGGTATTTTGACGATTGATACAGAAAGCAACGTTTATATCGAACATCAAAAAATTAATGAAGAAAAAGCACTGAGGGAAGCGCAAATTGCTCAACAAGAGCAATACGAAAGTATGATGCAGTCGGCAACAGAAAGAAAAGCAAATTTCGTACCTAAACAACCCAAAACCGTACCTACTGAACTTTCTGAAATAGAAGTTCGTGAAGGCAACAGTTTACTACCGTCTTTTATTCCCGAAAGTGCCAATCCGATATATGGTAATTCTATCAGAGGAGATATTTTTCCATTAAAAAATATTTCTTCGGAAGCCGGAAAGATTATATTTTGGGGAAAAATTTTTGCGATTGACGTTCGTGATACGCGTGATAATAAAAAAAAGATTATTTCAATTACTCTTACCGATTTTACAGGCTCTGTCACTGTTAAGGTGATTGATCTCAATGAAAAATGTAAGGGCGTACTTGACTTAAAAAAAGGTATGACGATTATGGTCAAGGGAGAAGCAAAGGACGATAAATATGAGCATGATATTACAGTGATGGCGTCATCTATCAGCACTGTCGCTATGCAGAAAATTGTTGATAGAGCAGAAAAAAAACGTGTGGAGCTTCATTTACATACCAATATGTCGGCTATGGACGGTGTTACTAATGCAGGTGATTTGGTGAATAGAGCTTATTCTTGGGGAATGTCATCCATAGCTATTACAGATCACGGTGTAGCACAGGCATATCCTGATGCAATGAATGCTTGTGATGCCATACGTCGAAAAGGCGGAGATTTCAAAATTCTGTATGGTGTGGAATCTTATTTTATCAATGACGAAGCATCTACCGCGGTTGTAGGATCATCTGAACAGTCTCTCAACGGTGAGTTTATTATTTTTGATATAGAAACAACCGGACTTGGTGCCAATAAAGAAAGAATAACTGAAATTGGTGCTGTAAAAATGGTGAACGGAGAAGTAAAAGATACGTTTTCTACTTTTGTCAATCCGGAAAAAGCTATCCCTGAAAAGATAACAGAATTAACCGGAATAACGGATGAGATGGTTACGAATGCTCCATCCGAATGTGAAGCTGTCAAAAGTTTTCTTGCGTTTTGCGGTGAGAATGCAGTTGTTGTTGCTCATAATGCTGCTTTTGATACATCGTTCATTAAAGTAGCAGCTGAAAGAAACCATTTACCTTATACGCTGACTCACATTGATACGCTTGCCATCTCAAGGGGAATTTTCCCCCAGCTTGCTAAGCATAAATTGGATAGTATTGCAAAGTTTTTAAAACTGGGCAGTTTTAATCATCATAGAGCGTGTGATGATGCGATGATGCTGGCACGTATTTTTCAGATAATGTTGACGAAACTTTCTGAAGATTTTGGTATTGCGATAATATCTCAGATCAATACAGTACTTCCCAAGCCTGAGTTCAAGACCTACAAATATTTTCATCAAATTATACTTGCGAAAAATCAGGTGGGATTAAAAAATTTATACAAATTAATTTCTAAATCTCATATTAATTATTTCTATAAAAAACCACTTTTGCCTAAATCAGAACTGATCAAACATAGAGAAGGTTTGATCATCGGAAGTGCCTGTGAAGCAGGTGAGCTTTTTCGAGCAATTGTTGCGGGGAAAAGTCGTGATGAATTAAAAAATATTGCATCATTTTACGATTATCTTGAAATTCAGCCCATAGGTAATAATATGTACATGTTGCGAAATGGGACGGTAAATAGTGTAGAAGAACTGAAGGAATTTAATAGAACAGTAGTTAGCCTTGGTGAAGAACTGAATATTCCTGTGGTAGCAACTTGTGATGTGCATTTTATGGATCCCCACGAAAGTGAATATAGAAAAGTTTTGATGACAGCTCAAGGGTTTACCGATGCAGAAGAACAAGCACCGCTGTATTTTCGTACAACCGCCGAGATGCTTAAAGAATTTGAATATCTTGGCAAAGAAAAAGCTTATGAAGTAGTGGTTACAAACACAAATTATATCTCGGATATGATTGAAAATATCCGTGCAGTTCCCAAAGGAAATTTTCCTCCCTTTATTCCCGGAGCGGAAGAGGATCTGACCAGAATTACATGGGAACGTGCAAAAAATATGTACGGTGATCCATTGCCCGAGATTGTAAAGGCAAGAATTGATAAGGAACTCAATTCTATTATTAAAAACGGTTTTTCCGTGCTTTATATGACTGCTCAAAAGCTGGTTGCCAATTCTAATGAAAATGGTTATTTGGTAGGTTCACGAGGATCTGTTGGTTCTTCGTTTGTTGCTACGATGTCAGGAATATCAGAGGTTAACCCATTATGTCCGCATTACGTGTGTCCGAATTGTCAAAACAGTGAATTTTTTGACGACGGCAGTTACGGTTCTGGATTTGATTTACCTTCTAAAAAATGCCCTAACTGTGGATCAGAATATCTCCGTGATGGTCACGATATTCCATTTGAAACATTTCTTGGATTTAAAGGAGACAAAACACCAGATATTGATCTTAACTTTGCAGGTGAATTCCAGACATTGTCACACAGATATACCGAACAATTATTTGGAAAGGAAAATGTTTTCAAAGCAGGAACTATTGCGACGGTTGCTGAAAAAACAGCAATAGGATATGTCAAAAAATATGCAGAAATGGTTGGTATCACTATCAATAGGGCAGAAGAATTAAGGTTGGCAGAGGGGTGCACCGGTATTCGGAGAACAACAGGGCAGCATCCGGCAGGAATGGTCGTTGTTCCCCGGATGAACGATATTTACGAATTTTGTCCTATTCAGCGTCCTGCCAATGATCAAAAAACTGATATTATCACAACTCATTTTGATTTTCATTCTATTCACGATACAGTATGTAAGCTGGATGAATTGGGACATGATGTTCCTACGATTTATCATTATCTAGAGGAATATACGGGTATTAGCGTAATGGATGTTTCTATGAGTGATCCGGATGTAATGTCTCTTTTTACCTCTACGAAGGCAATCGGCGTAAAGCCGGAGGATATTGACTCCGAGACAGGAACTTTTTCTTTACCAGAAGTAGGAACCAAATTTGTTCGCCAGATGTTAATTGATACTCAACCGAAAACATTTTCTGATCTGCTTCAAGTTTCAGGTTTATCTCACGGTACCGATGTATGGATCGGAAATGCATCTGATTTAATTGAAAAAAAAATTTGCACCATTTCTGAAGTGATTGGTACAAGAGATAACATTATGGTATATCTGATGCACAAGGGATTAGAGCCAGATATGGCATTTAAGATTATGGAAATTGTTCGTAAAGGCAATGCCACAAAACTTCTGACAGAAGACCACATTAAGGCGATGAAAGAACATAATGTTCCACAGTGGTATATTGACTCGTGTATGAAGATAAAGTATATGTTCCCAAAAGCACATGCGGCTGCTTATATGATCTCAACTCTTCGTTTGGGATGGTATAAAGTACATAAGCCTAAAGAGTACTATGCAGCATATTTTACAGTTCGGAGTGATGATTTTGATGCAGCTCTGGTATGCAAGGGGAAAACAGCAGTACAAAATAAAATGCAGGAAATCAATCTGAAAATACAGAAAAAAGAAGCAACAGCAAAGGAAGAGTCTTCTTACGCTACTCTTCAGATCATCAATGAAATGCTTGTCAGAGGAATTGATGTACTGCCGATTGATATATATCGATCAGATGCAAAAAAATTTGTTGTAGAAGGAGATAAGATTCGACTTCCGTTCTCTGCTTTGTCGGGTGTAGGAGAAGCGGCAGCAAAAAGCCTTGCGGCTGCTAGAGAAGAGGGAGAATTTACTTCTATAGAAGATTTTCAGCAACGTGCAAAAGTATCAAAGGCTATTATTGAGCTTTTGAAAGAAATAGGTGCCTTTTCTGATTTGCCTGAAAGCAGTCAGCTTACATTTATATAAATTTGTTTTGGTTGGTGACGGTTATTGAAGACAGTATATTATATTTTTCGATTTTTGGTTGTCGTTCTATTTTCTGTTATCATACTTTTTAATTTGTTTTTTATGTATCAACAAGTACTGGTATATGATAAATATCCGACCATATTTGGATACGGCAGATATACCATAAAAACTACTTCTAATACTGCCACTTATCATCTCAATGATTATGTGATTACCCACAAACAACCTCAGTATTCTGTTGGTGAGGTTGTTTTGTATATGACGTCGGAAGGAACTGTTGTGATTGATACTATACAAAAAATAAATTTGGAACAGTTTAAATTGGCAAATAGCGGCTATGACTATATTGATATTGATGATATTCAAGGCAAAGTAATTGAAATCATTCCGAATGTAGGAAGTTTTTTCAGTGTTTTGGAAAGTCCGACAGGAACTATACTACTATTTATCCTTATTGTTCTGATGTTGGAGGCACCCAAGTTGAAAGAAACCATTAAACCCAAAAAGTGATAAATTTTTGATAATACTTTTATGCGGCATTATTTTGTAAAACTTGATATAATATTCGTTTTATGATATAATTGCCATAATTACGTAGTATATATTGATACAGGAGAATAAAATGGAAAATGAAAATAAAGAAATTAGAACAGTTGCAGTTTTGCCTCTCAGAGGGCTGGTGATTTTTCCGGGTACCATTCTTCATTTTGATGTTTCACGAAAAAAATCCATTCTAGCATTGACCGAGGCAATGAATGACAATCAGTATATTTTTATTACTGCACAAAAAAATGCAATAGATGACGAACCATCGGCTGATGATCTTTATTCTGTAGGAGTTCTTACAAAAATACTTCAAATTGCAAGGATTACCGATGGTGTATTTCGTGTGGTCGCTCAAGGAATGTATCGGGCTAAGGTGGAAGAATGGACAGAAGATGTTTTTATCAGTGCAAGTGTTTCAGAATTAACAGTGAAACCTGCTCCAAAATCATTGAAAACTGAAGCTCAGATGAATGTAGTAAAAAGTATGTTTGAGGAATTTGCCATGCTAAATGCTCATGTTCCTCAGGATATGTTGCTTACTGCTCAAGATATGTCGGAGGCAGGCAGACTTGCCGATTATATCGCTGATAATATTATTAGAGATTATCGTAAAAAGCAGGAAATCTTAGAAACATTAAATGAAGAAAAAAGAATTGAAAAAATTGTCAAAATGTTTAGACGTGAAACAGATATTCTTGCATTGGAAGAGGAAATCGCAGAGAAAACCAAGGCGTCTATGGATGCTAATCAAAAAGAGTATTACCTTCGTGAACGATTGAAAGCTATTCACGATGAATTGGGTGATGAAGAAAATTTAGATAATGAAATTTCTGAATATCGCAAAAAAATCGAAAAACTCGAAACGATAGATGAAAATAAAGAAAAACTATTCAATGAGATTAAAAGGCTTGAAAAAACCGCAGGTAATTCGGCTGAAGCCAATGTTATCAGAAATTATATTGATACTTGTATTGGTTTACCGTGGGGAGTGTTTACTAAGGAAAAATCGGATATTAAAAAAATATCTGCCAACCTTGATAAAAACCATTATGGTTTAGAAAAAGTGAAGAAGAACGTTATTGAAGCTCTAGCTGTGCGTCAACTTAATCCTAAAATTAATGGACAAATTATTTGCCTCGCCGGTCCTCCTGGTGTGGGAAAAACTTCGATCGCACGTTCTATTGCCGAATCGACTGGACGTAAATATCAGAGAATTGCACTTGGCGGTGTGCACGATGAAGCAGAAATCAGAGGACACAGACGAACTTATATTGGTGCAATGATGGGACGTATTATGTATGCGGTCAATCAAGCCGGATCCGCCAATCCTCTTATTCTCCTTGATGAAGTTGATAAGCTGGGAAATGATTTTCACGGTGATCCTACCTCTGCTTTATTGGAAGTGCTTGACGGAGAACAAAATTCAACATTCCACGATCATTACATAGATTTACCGTTTGATTTAAGCAAAGTGATGTTTATTACAACGGCTAATGATTATAATGCGATCCCGGCTCCCTTACTTGACAGGATGGAGGTTATTTTTGTTGACAGTTATACAAGAGAAGAAAAAATTCAGATAGCTAAACAGCATCTTATTTCCAAACAACTAAAACGACACGGTTTAAATTCACGTCAATTTAAAATTTCAGATGACGCGGTTTATGATATTATTGACAGTTATACAAGAGAATCAGGAGTTCGTTCTTTGGAAAGAACTTTGTCTTCACTTATGAATAAAGCCGCTGTAAAAATTGTATCGGAAGAGGCCAAAGCAGTAAAAATTACTGTTAAGGATTTGGAAAAATATCTTGGCGCACGGAAATTTAAACTGGAAACTATTAACAAGACGGATCAGGTGGGAATTGCTACTGGTTTGGCTTGGACTTCTGTGGGAGGGGAGACACTTCCTGTTGAAGTAGCGGTTATGTCAGGCAGCGGAAAAATTGAATTAACAGGTTCTCTGGGGGATGTAATGAAAGAATCTGCCCATGCTGCTTATACTTGTGTTCGAACAATGGCAGATAAATTAAATATTGACACTGAGTTTTATAAAAATAAAGATATTCATATTCATGTTCCAGAAGGAGCAGTTCCTAAAGACGGTCCATCGGCAGGTATCACACTGGCTACAGCAATTACATCTGCATTATCGGGTATTCCAGTTAAGAGTGATGTTGCAATGACAGGTGAAATTACGATAAGAGGGCGAGTTTTGCCAATAGGTGGATTGAAAGAAAAAACAATGGCTGCCTATCGCTTAGGTATCAAAACGATTATTATTCCCGAAGATAACAAGTCTGATCTGGATGATGTGGATGATGTTGTTAAAAAATCAGTTAAGTTCGTTTTTGCGGATCATATTAATAAGGTTCTTGAAACTGCATTAGTATCAAAAATATAAATGCGACAAGGGAGTAAGATATGAATTTTAATATTGCCGAATTTCAAGCATCCTATGGTCAGTCTGATCAAATTCCTCAATCGACTTTACCGGAAATTGTTTTTTCAGGTAAGTCTAATGTGGGAAAATCGTCATTGATCAATAAAATCCTTAACAGAAAATCAATAGCCAGAGTAAGTGCAAAACCAGGAAAGACAGCAACAATTAATTTTTTCAAGCTGAAAGAAGCCTATTTTGTTGATTTGCCCGGATATGGATATGCGAAAGTTTCTCACGATGAAAAAAAACGTTGGGCAGAGCTGGTTGAGGGTTACTTTGCACAAAACAGAAATATTTCTCTTGTTATTCAGATATGCGACATCAGACACAGTCCTACAGCAGATGATTTATCGATGATAAATTTTCTTTACGAAAATAATTATCATTTTATTATTGCACTCACTAAAATGGATAAACTCAAAAATTCCCAGAGACAAAGAAAAATTGAAAAATTAAAAGAAGAATTATTTGAATATGAGGGAATTCTATTATATCCCTGTTCATCCAATGATGGAAAAGGAATTGAGGAAATTAAGAAAAACATCGAGGACAGTATCGTTTATGATAGAGGTGTATCTGAAAAGAAAAGGTTGTACAAAATAACAGAGGGAGTATGATAAAGAAAAAAATGTCATGGAATTCTCCGGAATGTTTGAGAATAATCTAAATAATCGACCTCACAGGATCTGTTATGCTTGTTTGATTTGATTTGGTTTAGTTTAAAATACAATTTTAGTTTTATTCGTTATAAGCGTTTGGCAAAAATTAGGCATCTATTGTCTTTACTGATTGTTCCTGTTCCGTGTGCTCGTTTGCGATGCCTTATTCTTTTTTCAGCGGTTTGTTTTTTGCCACACCAATTACAAAATATTGAGCCGTCAGAAATTTCTTTTCCACATTTCTTGCAAATCATAATTAATGTAAACTGAACAACCTCAAATCTCCGATAAATACTGACAGAACGCGTGAAATATGGTATAATAAATGCAAGGAAAAAGCGGG
>CADCOE010000035.1 GCA_902802985.1 uncultured Ruminococcus sp. | reverse complement strand
CTCGCTGATACTGTACGGGTTGCCGTACTTGAACGAGAAGCCCCCGCCTCTAAGCG
Source organism: uncultured Ruminococcus sp. (assembly GCA_902802985.1). Classification (GTDB taxonomy): domain Bacteria; phylum Bacillota; class Clostridia; order Oscillospirales; family Acutalibacteraceae; genus UBA1213. Next base: position 44,975 of record CADCOE010000035.1, on the reverse strand, counting down.
TCAGCGTAGGCGGCGGGAGTATGTCACAAAGGGTGTTTCTTAATGTCGTTTACGATAAAAGCATAACAGGAGGAACTATAATGATAATAAGAGTAGGGCACGGATATGACGTGCATCGTTTTGCAGAGAACAGAAAATTGATTTTGGGAGGAACAGAAATTCCGTATGAAAAAGGATTGCTTGGACACAGTGATGCTGATGTGCTGCTTCACGCTGTAGCGGATGCATTGCTGGGGGCGGCGGCACTGGGAGACATAGGAACCCATTTTCCCGATACCGATCCCCAATATAAAGGGGCGGACAGCGGCAAACTTCTTGCTGAGGTGTGTCGGCTGATCGCTGAAAAAGGCTATGCGGTATCCAATATTGACGCAACAGTGATCGCACAGGCTCCCAAACTGAAAGCTTATATTCCTCAAATGCGGGAAAATGTGGCAGCTGTGATGGGAATAGATGTGGAATGTGTCAGTGTAAAAGCAACAACCGAAGAAAAGCTTGGTTTTACAGGAAGGAGGGAGGGGATTTCTGCTCATTGTGTGGTATTGCTGACGAAATGACCGTCCGCTTGTTGGATGAAGAGGGGAGCTGTCCGAAACAAATCGGCTGCTCTCCTTTTTTTGCTTGTTTGGACAGAAAGAAAATATATTTTTATCATAAAAAATGAAATAAGCGAAAAAAATGTGTGCATTTTTGGTATAATGATGATATAATAACATTAATCAAAAAAGATCAAAGAGGTGAAAAAATTGCTTAATGTATCACATCTGACAAAAAAGTACAACCGCTTTAAGGCAAATGACAATCTTTCTTTTATCGTTAATGATGGAGAAATCGCTGTGCTCGCAGGGCCGAATGGTGCGGGAAAATCAACTGCCATTAAATGTATTGCGGGACTGCTGCGTTTTGAAGGTGAAATAGAAATTGGCGGTCATAATAATAAAAGTATGGAGGCGAAACAAATTCTTGGTTATGTTCCCGAGATACCGGCTCCATTTGATTTGCTGACGGTATGGGAACATATGGAGTTTATTGCGAGAACTTATCGGCTGGATGATGGCTGGAAGAAAAGAGCCGATACGCTTATCAAACGTCTGGAACTGGACGACAAACGCAATAAATTCGGTAAGGAACTGTCCAAAGGAATGCAGCAGAAAATCAGTATTTGCTGTGCCCTGTTGATCGAACCAAAAGTGGTTTTGTTTGATGAACCGTTTGTCGGACTGGATCCCCACGCGATCAAGGAACTGAAAACGATGCTGTTTGAAATGCGTGATAAAGGAATTTCTGTTATCATCAGTACACATATGCTTGACAGTGTGGCAGAGTTCTGGGACAAGGTGTTTATTATGATGAACGGTAGGATAGAAGCCGAACGTACCAGGAGCTATGTGGAAAAAAACGGAGAAAATCTGGAGGAACTCTTTTTCTCCATTACCGAAAAACCGTTGAAGAATACGGTCAAAAAAATATAACGGAGGTTATTATGAATTCAATTTTGTTTATGCTCCGCAAGACCGTCAAAAATGCGGTGATCGATACGGTACGTCATCCAATGAGGCTAATTTTATATTCTGCTCTTATTATCAGTATGATTTATGCGGTAGTGGTTAGTTTTTCTCCCACAGGCAAACCCGATACTGCTTTTGACGAAAGAATATTGAGCGGTGCCTACCATATGATATTGTATTTTATCAGTATTCCTATTCTTCTGAAAGGGTTGAGTACGGGTACCAGTTTTTTTGCAATGAGCGATGTAAATCATATTTTTACCGCTCCCATTTCAGAAAAGAAAATATTGATCTATGGAGTCGGGCGACAGCTGGCATCAATGTTGCTGTTGGTGGTTACGTTTGCGTCTTATGGCGGAATGGCGATCAAAATGTTTGACATTACACTGGCGAATGCAGTATTTCTGATCGGCGGCATTATGGTGATGCTGATATTGGTTCAAATTATTACAATGTTTATTTTCTGTATCAGCAGCGGTCATCCCCGCAGAGCCTCGATATTGAAGTTGTTTATCTTTGCTATGCCGGTTTTTTCACTGGCAGTGCTGACTGTCTATATGTTTTCCAATGGGATGACATTTGAAAATCTGTACCGTGCTGTTACCCTTCCGATTTTGGATTATGTGCCGATCACGGGTTGGATGCACGCTTTGGTAATGGGAACGATTGCCGGAGAGGCTGGAACAGTTGTTCTTTATTCTGTATTGCTTCTGGGCTTGGTCGTGCTGAGTATCGTTATTTTTGGGCGGACAAGGCTGGATTACTACGAAGATGTTCTGGGAAGAGCGGAAAGCTATTATGAATGGAGAAACGATATGCGTTCGGGTACTGTGAGGGACGGTTCCCTGATCGACTCCCAAAATATTGATCAACGCAAGCTTGGCATTAAACATGGCAGGGGTGCTTCTGCTATTTTTTTTAAACATCTGAGAGAAGGAGCCAGACGCTCCCGCTTTATTTTCTTTAATATTAAAACCGTAGTGTTGGTTTTTGTAGCATTGATCACAGGATTGGTGATCAAAACGGCGGCGGGTTTTTTGCCGTCTACCGTTACCTACATAGCAGCCGTTGTCATATGTGTGTATGTACAGTTTTTTTTCAGCGCTGCAGGAGATTGGGTGAGAGAACTTTCCAAACCGTATATTTTTCTTATTCCTGATGGAGCGGTCAAAAAGCTGATGATGGCAGGCGCAACCAGTATTATCAAGCCGTATATTGACGGAATAGCAGCGTTCGGATTATTGGGGGTGGTGACAGGAGGAAATTTTGTTGATATTATCATATCAATGATCGCTTACGGAAGTTTCGGAAGTGTTTATATTGCCGCTAATATCCTGGCACAGCGAATCGTTGGTATGGACGGCAACAGAGGTGTATTTATCACATTCTATATGTCCTTTATTGTACTGCTGATGATACCGGGAGTAGGTGCGGGATTGTATGCGGTTTCAATGCTCGGGCATTTGACCGATATAGCGGCAACAATCATTGGTATTCCCGTGATCATTTGGAATGTATTCATTTCATTGATGATTTTTATGATGTGTAAAAACTTGCTGAATAATATTGAGTGAGGCAGGAGCAGTTTTGATTTTTTTGAGGAAGATGAAAAAACACTTTACAAGGTTGAATTTTTATGCTATAATCAAAAACGTTGATGCCCCGCCCTCGGTTTTGGGAATAAGCCCTTTAATGGGAGTCCACAGCCTTTCACTGAGTGCGAAAGGGTTTGACGAAAATATTTTATACAAAGGTGGATAACAATGCTGAAATCAGAAAAAGATGCTATCATCAAAGAGTATGCTACTCACGAGGGCGATACAGGTTCTCCTGAGGTTCAGATCGCTATTCTCACAAAGAGAATTAACGACCTTACCGAGCACCTCAAAACACACAAAAAGGATCACCACTCCAGAAGAGGTCTTTTCAAAATGATTGGTCAGAGAAGAAGCCTTCTTAACTATCTTGTTAAGGTTGACATCGAGCGTTACCGTTCAATCATTGCAAGACTTGGTATCCGTAAATAATTGTTGTTTCGGGGCAGTCTGTTCTTTTACAGGCTGCCTTGTTTCCATTCTTGAAAAACGGCAACCTTGACCCACCGGCTTTAGACGGTGGGTTAAGGTTGCCAAAACGAAAGTTTTGTTTTATAGTTTAGTAGCAGTAGGGACGGTTCAGCCCGAATTTACGCCTGTGGAGTTAATAGGTTACGAGAACGATGAAGCAGGAAGTCCATTGACTCTCAACAATGGGTAGTTCACGGAGAGATGTATTTTCGGATTTTAGCAGTGAAACGAAAAAGCAGTATCCTAAGCCAACGGCTGTTTTTTGGTTTAATTGCTAAACCGAATTTGCACTCCCTGTGCTGTTCTTTCGCTGAACGGAGAAAATGACCAATAAAAAATGATGGGGGAAATTTTATGTTTGAAAATTATAAGACTTTTGAAACAGAATTTGCGGGCAGACCGCTCGTTGTAGAAACAGGAAAAATAACACAGCTTGCGAATGGTGCTTGTTTGGTTCGCTACGGCGAAACAGTCGTACACGTTGCCGTTACTGCTTCCGCAAAGCCTCGTGAGGGTGTGGACTTTTTCCCGCTTTCAGTTGACTATGAAGAAAAACAGTATGCTTTGGGAAAAATTCCGGGTGGCTTTGGTAAGAGAGAAGGCAGACCTTCTGAAAAGGCTATTCTTGTTTCCCGTGTGATTGACCGTCCGATTCGTCCGCTGTTCCCCAAGGATATGCGAAATGATGTATCTATTGTATGTACCGTAATGGCATATGATCCTGACTGTTTGCCCGAGATCGCAGCAATGGTCGGTACCTCCATCGCTTTGAGCATTTCTGATATTCCGTGGAACGGTCCTATCTCTGCCGTTTCGGTAGGATTGGTAGATGATGAGTTTGTGATCAATCCGACCAAGGAACAAAGAGAAGTTTCAAGAATGGCAGTTACAGTGGCATCTACCGACAGCCGTATCGCTATGATCGAGGCAGGTGCCGATATTGTGCCTGATGATGTGATGTACAGCGGTATTATGGCAGGTCACGAGGCAAACCAAAGTATCATTGAATTTATTAAGTCTATCAAGGCTGAGATCGGCAAGGAGAAGTTTGAATATCCCAGCAATGAGCCGGATGAGGCAATGTTCGAAGCAATTAAAGAGTTTTCGATAGATGATATTCGTGTTGCCCTTGATACAGATGACAAAAAAGTACGTGATGAAAGACTGAAGCCTATCTATGAGGCAGTTCATGAGAAATTTGATGAAATTTATCCCGATCAGGCAGAAAAGATCGATGAGTGTCTGTATAAAACACAAAAATTTATTGTAAGACGCTGGCTGCTCGATGAACAGAAACGTGTGGATGGCAGAAAAATGGACGAAATGCGTCCGTTAGCATCTGAAGTAGGTGTTCTTCCGAGAGTACACGGTTCCGGTCTGTTTACCAGAGGTCAGACACAGGTACTGACCATTACCACACTCGGCTCTGTCAGTGACCAGCAGACATTGGACGGTATTGATGACAAGACCTCCAAAAGATACATTCACCACTATAATTTCCCTTCCTATTCGGTAGGGGAAACCAAGCCCTCCAGAGGACCGGGCAGACGTGAGATCGGTCACGGTGCATTGGCAGAACGTGCACTTGTACCAGTTATTCCGTCAGTAGAGGAATTTCCGTATACTATTCGTCTGGTATCAGAGATACTGTCCTCCAACGGTTCCACATCGCAGGGTTCTATCTGTGGCTCCACCCTTTCTTTGATGGATGCGGGTGTACCAATCAAGGCTCCTGTTGCCGGTATCTCCTGCGGATTGATCACCGAAGGTGACCGTTGGATGACAATGGTAGATATTCAGGGACTGGAAGATTTCTTCGGCGATATGGACTTTAAGGTAGCAGGTACTCACGAGGGTATTACCGCTATCCAGATGGATCTGAAAATCAGTGGTCTGACACCGGATATGGTTAAGGAAGCACTTTACAAAACCCATAAAGCTCGTGACTACATTCTTGATGAAGTAATGCTCAAGGCTATTCCCGAACCACGCAAAGAACTTTCAAAATATGCTCCTAAGATGCTTTCTACGACTATTCCGATCGATAAGATCCGTGAAGTGATTGGCTCCGGCGGAAAGGTAATTCAGAAGATTTGTGCAGAATGTGATGTCAAGATCGATATTGAAGAGGACGGTCACGTATTCGTCAGCGGTCTGGATATGGAAAACTGTCGCCGTGCTATGACCATCGTTGATACGATTGTCAGCGATCCGGAGCCGGGTGCCATCTATAAGGGACGTGTGACTCGTTTGATGGACTTTGGTGCATTTGTTGAGATCGCTCCGGGCAAAGAAGGACTGTGTCACATTTCGCAGCTTGATGTTAAGCGTACCGAAAAGGTTACTGATGTTGTGAATGTTGACGATACTATTATCGTTAAAGTACTCGATATAGACGATAAGGGCAGGTTGAACCTTTCACGCCGTGAGGCTTTGATTGAAGTAGAAGGATTGAAGCCGGAAAATGAGCTTCCTCCTCGCCGCCCTTCCGGTTCCCGTCAGAATTTTCACAGAAATAATGACCGCAGAGCCCACAATAACAACGATTAATGAGTTGTTCTATTAAAACAAAGTCAGCCGCAATCCCACCAATTTTAAATGGTGGGTCAAAGGTTGACAAAAATGTAGCTTTTTTGTTATAATAGCAGTACAGTAGGGATGGTTCACCTCGAATTGATGCCTGTGGAGTTAGTAGGTTACGGGAACGATGAAGCAGGAAGCCTATAAGTTTTCAATAAAAGGTAGTTCACTGAAGTTGTCACAATACAGAAACAGTCATCTTAATGATTTTCTTTCATCTTATCATTTTAGTGCTTGATTTGATGATTTGAGTGGGTTGCTGTAAAAATTGATACGGACGTTGTATTGTTTCACACAACGTCCGTTTTTTGTTGTTAGCTGTGTGCAGCACAGTTGTTTCGCGTTACATTTTTATGGAGGTGTTCGTATGCTGAAAAACAAGTATATCCGAAAGGTCATCGAATTTTTAGGGATAGCTGTAGGTGCAGTGATCGCCACTTTTGCTATTGAAGAATTTTTGGTGCCGTGTACGATACTGGATGGCGGCGTGGTAGGCATCGGTATTATGATCAATAATTTAACCGGAATTTCACTGAGTATTTTAACGATCATTTTTAACATTCCGTTTCTGATTATCGGCACTCGTAAGATGGGAAAGATGTTTATTGTCAAATCGGCTTTTGGAATGACCATTTTTTCGGTATTCCTGGAAATATTTGCTCCGATGGTCAACGCTACCGATGAATATTTGCTGGCGGTTTGTTTTGGCGGTGTCATACTGGGAATAGGAGTAGGATTGGTTATTCGCTTTGGCGGTTGTCTGGATGGTACCGAAACCGTGGCTATTTTATTGAATAAAAAATTTAACTTTCCTGTAGGTCAAACAGTGCTAATCTTTAATGTCATTATTTTTTCTGCCGCAGGTTTGATTTTTGGTTTTGACAGAGCAATGTACAGCTTGCTGACCTACTTTATTACATCAAAAGTGCTGGATATTGTGGAGTCGGGTATGGATCAGACAAAGGCGGCTATGATCATTACCAATGATGCCAAAGAAATTTCACGGCAGATCTACGAACGTCTTGGAAGGACCGTCACCATTATGGAAGGAGAAGGTCTTGTCAGCGGTAAAAAAGTTGTGCTGTATTGTGTGCTGACACGCTTTGAAATACAGGAATTAAAAGAAATTATCAAAGAAACAGATGAATCAGCATTTATTGCTGTTAGTGATGTTGCAGAAATTATCGGTACACACATCAAGAAATCAGGAAAACTGACCCTTAAGGAAGATGAACCGGTCAAAGTGCAGCATTCCGATCAAGTGACTGTCGAAACAGACACAACCGAATAATATTTAACCCAAAAACGCAGAGTGACATATCGCTCTGCGTTTTTGGGCAAGAAAATAGGATGAAAAGTATTTTGTTATTTTACTATTGCCTGAATGCATAATCTTCGCTGCGAATATATTCTATCATTTCCTTACGTCCCTCTGCCGTGATGGGGAATGTTCGCTCAGATAAAATTTCTTCCAGACTTTTTTCGTAGCAAAATTCTCCATGCCATATTTTAACGGTCATTGTTTCTTCTTTTGGCTCGGGCAGAATGATATAATGGAACAGCAGATGACATTCTGAATAACGGTTGTCATTCAGAAACCACATAATGTCAGGCATACTTTCGCACAGCATTTTGATTACCTCCGTTTTTGTTGGTTTAACTGATAACATTGTAACATACTTTGTCCCAAAAAGAAACATTTGAATATTTGAAACATCTGTGGTATAATGATTAACAGTTTTTTGTAAGGAGTGTAAGATGAATGAAAAAATATATGCAGATAGATTCGATGAATAATTACTGTGAGCAAATTGTTAAAAGAAAAATGGCACCGAGTACCGTATCGGGGATGGTGCTTGCTTTTATTGGCATTGTGCTCGTTATTTTTTTGAGTGTGTATCTTTCGGCATTTTTCGGCTGGCTGATACCGATTGCTTTGTTAATGTTCGGTTTAGGTGTTTATCTTATTTATTATATTATCAAAAATTCGGGTGTGGAATATGAGTACACTTTCGTTATCGGTGAAATGAGAATTGACCGTATTAAAGGAAGATCGAGCAGAAAAAGACTGACGGTGTTTGATGTTAAGTCCATTGATAAAATGGACAAGCTGATCGATCCCGACACGGGAAAACGAAACGTTGATTTTTCTAAATATGAATTGGTACTTAAGGCTTCCATCAATGAAGTCGATCCCAGTACGTATTATGTTGTCATTCACGATAAAGTGCGTCAGAAGCCTGCCCTGCTGCTCTTTAATCCCGATGAAAGAACAATGGATATGATACAGCCATACCTTTCAATCGACCTGAAAAAGAAGTTTTTGGAGATGAAGAGAGCCCAAAAAATGAGAGAGGCTGATCGTTCCGAGCCCGCTCCCCAACAACAGGAAAAAGAAAATACAACAGAACCGACAAAGGAATAAACCTCAAAAGTCAGTGTCAAGAAATCTTCGGAAACTCCGAAACAGTCGTCAAAAAAGACAAATAAGAAGAAAAATTCCTCTCCCTCTCAAAAGAAATCATCATCAACAAAGTAAGAAAAAAGCATTTGCGGTATGAGTATGCCGTAAATGCTTTTTTTGTACCGGATATAATGGAAATCGTTGAAAAATCGATAGGACAGTGATATAATTAGTATACAAAAAATTGACTTTATTAGAAATATTTTGGTGATATTATTAAAAAGTTGTGACAAATCCTAAAACAGACAAGAGATTGGCAACAGCAGTAACTGATTTTGATCATATATCTGATCAGACATATGAAAAAATAACATTAACACAACCATAAAGAAAAGGTGTTATATATACTTGCTGAAAAATGATTAAAAGGGAGGAAGAACGTGTGAAGCAGCTGTTCGCTGATCAAAGAGTCAGTCCATCGCCGGAAGTATAGGTGTGCGTCAAGGGGAGAATTTCCTTTTAGAACTTTGGGTAAAGTCACAATATATCAAAATTCAGCCGGAGGTATGAGTAAAATGCTTGTGATAGAAAGCAATGAAATCAGAGAAATGGAAGAACGTGCCGTATCGCAGGGCAAAAAAATGTCCGCACTGATGGAACAGGCAGGCACAAAAGTGGCAGAGATTGCAGCTGAGATAATGTATAAGAAAAAATTGAAAAAAATTTGTGTGATCTGTGGAACAGGAAATAATGGCGGTGACGGATTTGTAGCTGCAAGATTACTTTCGGTGATGAACTGTAATGTTACCGTTATTTTGGCAGGGGATGCCAAAAGTGAGCTTGCTAAAATGAATTTTAATCTTCTGCCCAACAAAGTCAGTGTATTGTCATTTTATTCACAACAAATAGACTGTGCGGGAGTGATCGCCGAAAGTGAGATGATTATTGATGCTGTATACGGTATTGGATTTAGAGATGCTCTTGATCCATTGGTGTATGAACTGGTACAGCTGTGTAATGACAATAAAAGTGCCTATCGGATTGCAGTAGATCTGCCAAGCGGCATTGTGTGTGATACGGGAGAGATTGTCAATGGTTGTTTTCACGCCGATATGACCATTACTTTTACAGCAATGAAACCTCTGCACGTGTTGTACCCGTCAATGGATTACTGCGGAGAAATACGCATTGTTTCTGTCGGTATTCCAAAATATATTTATAAAAGCTGTCGCTATGCAATGAAAACAACAGATGAATATATAGCGGAAAATACAATGCCGAAAAGAAGAATATCTGCCCACAAAGGAACTAACGGAACCTTGTTATCCGTATGCGGCAGCTACGGAATGGCAGGAGCAGCGGTGTTGTCAGGCAATGCTGCACTCAGAACAGGCGTAGGACTGCTGAAACAGGCAGTGCCGAAGTCGATTTATCCCATTGTTGCCGGCAAACTGACAGAGGCGGTATTTATACCGATGAATGAAACATCTGATGGGCAAATCGACGTTAACGACAGCAACAGATTGGTATATGAGATGATCGAAAAAGCAGGAGCTGTACTGGTCGGCTGCGGACTGGGAACAGGCGATAATGCAACAAGGTTGGTTTCAACACTTGTTGAAAGCTGTATGAAACCAATGGTCATAGATGCGGATGGAATAAACGCCGTGAGTACGAATATAGATATATTACGGCATGCATCCGGTCCTCTTATTCTGACGCCCCACCCCGGAGAAATGGCACGGCTTATCCAAAGCAGTACTACGGCGGTGCAGCAGGCAAGATACAAAATTGCCAAAGAATTTGCACAGGAATATCGTGTTACATTGGTACTGAAAGGTGCCAATACGCTTATTGCTACTCCGGAAGGCAGTGTATATGTGAACCGTACAGGCAATAACGGTATGGCACGGGGCGGCAGCGGTGATGTATTGGCAGGAATGATGGCATCGTTTTTGGCACAAGGTATGAGTACAGAAAAAGCAGCTATCTTTTCGGTATTTTATCACGGCCTGGCAGGGGATCAATGTGCAGCAAAATATTCTGCACGTGCTATGCTTCCCGGTGATATGGTCGATGAATTGAAATTTCTGTTTTCTAACGACTGAGAGAGGGGATAACATATGGCTCCGAGATGGAGAGAATATGCCGTAAATTGAATTGGGGACGGTGATTGGTTGAAAAAATTTCTTCTGATAATAGGTATCGCAGCGGCAATACTGATATTTTCGGCGTGTGAACATCAGCCGAAGGCACCCGATATTGTTACAGCGGCAGATCGTAATATTTCTGTTGTTTATGGCGGAAAAAACTACGATTGTCATATGAACTACGTCAGTCCGGCAACCGCAAGTGTCAGTATGAATACTCCGGAAAATATTCAGGGACTGACTCTCAGACGTTCGGACGGAACCTATGCTTTGTCATTGGGAGGCTTGATTTGTCGAACGGATCAATCGATTTTGCCCGATCAGTCTGTATTGATGAAAACTATTCAAACGTTCGATCTTCTGGGGAAGAATATCGGAACACAAAACATTACATTAAAATCTTCTTCGGATAAAAAATATGAGTTTATTCTCAATACTCCCGGGCAAACAGCAGTGATCACGACCAATGAAAAGGGAAATATTACTAAAATTCAGATACCATAATCCGATACTGTCTGTGTCTGCTGAAACGGAAGTTATTCGTATTTAACTCCGCTACTTGACAGATGGTAGTATTTGTTATAAAATTAAGTGATATATAAAATCGGGGTTGTATGAGGAGATTTTAATTTTATATTCATATAAAGTGTGATTTCAAAGTAAGAAATTGGAGGATTAATCAATGAGCTTTACTATTTTGGGAACAGGTAAGGCAGTACCTGAGTACGTAATGACAAACGATGAGCTTTCAACGATGGTTGAAACAAATGATGAATGGATCCGTACCAGAACAGGTATCGAAGAAAGACATATTTGTAAAAATGAAACCATTACCGAGCTGACCGTTAAAGCAGCAAAGGCTGCAATGGAAAATGCAGGAGTGGAGGCTTCTCAACTGGATTTGATCATCTGCTCAACAATGCGTGGAGAAAACATTACACCGTCACAGGCTTGCGTTATACAGAAGGAAATCGGAGCAACGTGCCCCGCTTTTGACGTGAATGCTGCCTGCTCAGGTTTTATTTATGCGTTGGATGTTGCGGATGGTTATTTTGTACGCCAAAAAGTAAAGCACGTATTGATTGTATCTATGGATAATCTTTCCAATATTATTGACTGGACAGATCGCTCTACGTGTGTGTTGTTTGGTGACGGCGGTGCAGCAGCAGTCCTTGGAGAGGGAGATGACCTTCTTGCTATTAATCTGACGGCTGTCGGAAATGATGAAGTACTTGTTATACCTCACGGTACCAACTCATCGCCGTTTTATCAGCACGAGGAAAAACGTGCTGTGCTTCATATGGCAGGAAATGAAGTTTATAAATTTGCCGTGAATGCAATGACCAACGGTATTAAAAAATCAGTAGCAGATGCAGGTCTGGAACTGAGTGATGTGGATTGTGTTATTCCGCATCAGGCTAATATCAGAATTATTAATGCAGCAGCAAAAAATCTTGCTGTTGACAGAGAAAAATTTTTCTGCAATGTTAAACACTACGGTAATACCTCCTCCGGAAGCGTACCGCTGGCATTGGATGAAGCCAACCGTGCCGGTATTCTTAAAAAAGGCGATATTATCGCTATGTGTGCCTTTGGGGCAGGATTGACCACAGGCAGCTGTGTTATTCGTTGGAACAAAGACTGATAAGGAATTTCGGGAGATGCTGCGGTACACTGTTGGATTAAGCTTCGGAAGAAAAATCGACAGTGATCTTCGCTTCGTGATCAAGTAATGAGAGAGGAAATAATTATGGGAAAAACAGCGTTTGTGTTCTCGGGACAAGGAGCACAGTATCCCGGTATGGGAAAGGAACTTTATGAAAACTCGGCTGCGGCTAAGGCAGTTTTTGATATGGCAGAAAAAATTCGTCCCGGTACTATTCAACAGTGTTTTGAAGGTACCAAAGAAGAATTGGCAGTGACCATTAATACACAGCCCTGTGTATTTGTGTGTGATCTCGCAGCAGCGGCAGCGGTGGCAGAAAAGGGAGTGAAACCGGATTTTGTGGCAGGCTTTTCGCTCGGTGAAATTGCAGCCATCGCTTTTGCAGGAATGATTTCATATGAGGAAGCGTTTAAGCTGGTGTGTAAGAGGGCAGAATATATGGACAAGGCTGCACGTGAAAATAAAGGTGCTATGGCAGCTGTTCTTAAATTGACTCCCGGCAAAGTGGAAGAAATTTGTTCGGATTTTGCCAAAGCTTATCCTGTGAACTACAATAGTCCGGCACAGACGGTGGTGGCAGCTGCGGAGAATGAAATTGACGCTCTCTGTGATAAGGTGAAGTCCGAAAAGGGAAAAGCAGTGAAGCTGGCAGTAAGCGGTGCATTTCATTCCCCATTTATGAGCAGTGCCGCAGAGGAGTTGGCGGCTTATCTGGAAAATATATCAGTCAAAGAACCTGATGTTCCTGTTTATGCCAATTATACGGCACAACCGTATGAGGGCAATTTTAAAGCATTGATCGCCGCTCAGGTACAGAACCCCGTCAAATGGCAGACTACCGTAGAAAATATGATTGCCGAAGGAGCAGACCGGTTTATTGAAGTCGGTGTCGGAAAGACACTGACAGGTCTTATCAAGAAAATTAATGCAGATGTAAACGCTGTAAATATAGAAAACAAGGAGGGGCTTGATGCTCTCAATTAAGAGCATGGGCAAAGAACCGAAATGATGGATTTAAGCGGAAAAAACGCAGTAGTAACAGGTTCGTCAAGAGGTATCGGTAAGGCAATCGCCTTGAAGCTGGCATCACTTGGTGCCAATGTTGCCGTTATCTATGCAGGAAATAAGGAAAAGGCTGATGAAACCGTTGCCGAAATCGAAGCACTTGGTGTGAAGAGTAAAGCGTATTCGTGTGATGTTTCGGACTTCAACAATGCACAGACGCTTGTCAAAGAAGTGATCGCTGAATTTGGCGGCATTGATATTCTGGTGAACAATGCAGGTATTGTTAAGGATGGTCTGGTGCTTTCGATGAAAGAAGAAGACTTTGACAAAGTGATCAGCGTTAACCTCAAGGGTGCTTTTCATATGATCAAAAGTACATACCAGCATTTTATGAAAAAAAGATACGGCAGAATTATTAATATTTCTTCTGTCGTTGGTATCAATGGTAATGCCGGTCAGGCCAATTATGCCAGTGCTAAGGCAGGTTTGATCGGACTGACCAAATCTGTTGCCAAGGAACTTGCGGCAAGAAAGGTGACGGTCAATGCAGTGGCACCGGGCTTCATAGAAACCGATATGACAGGCTCTATGCCTGAAAAAGCCAAAGAAGCCGCTTTGGCAGCTATTCCGATGAAGCGTGCCGGTCAAGGCGAGGATATAGCTAATGCAGTGGCATTTCTTGCGTCAGATGAAGCATCTTACATTACAGGAGAAGTTATCAAAGTGGACGGCGGTATGGCAATTTGATTTTATTCTAACAAGAAAGGAATTACCCTAAAATGAGAAGAGTAGTAATAACTGGTCTTGGTGCGGTGACACCTGTGGGCAATAATGTAAAAGATACTTGGACCTCGATGAAAAACGGTGTGTGCGGTATTGATATTATCAAAAGTTTTGATCCTCAGATCACAAAAGCAAAAGTTGCCGCTGAGGTTAAAAATTTTGACCCGACACAGTACATCGAAAAAAGAGAATGCCGGAAGCTTGACCTTTTCTGTCAGTATGCTCTTGCAGCAGCGGCACAGGCAATGGACGACAGCGGGATTAAAGATACATTAGAGTCGGAACGCCTCGGTGTTTATGTGGGTTCCGGTGTGGGCGGCATTCAGACCTTCTATGACCAGTGCTGCAATATGTTTAATGATAAAAATATTTCACCGTTCTTTATTCCGATGATGATAGGCAATATCGCTGCGGGTAATATTGCCATTAAATATGACGCCAAAGGACCGTGTCTGCCGGTGGTAACGGCGTGTGCCACTTCGACGCACGCAGTGGGCGAGGCATTTCACGCTATCAAGAATGGATATGCCGATGCTATTATTGCAGGCGGTGCTGAGGCAGCTATTTCCCCTCTTGCTATCAAGGGCTTTACCAGCTGTAAAGCATTGACTATGAGCGATGATCCGACACAGGCATCCATTCCGTTTGATAAACGCAGAAGTGGCTTCGTGATGGGTGAGGGTGCCGGTATCCTCATTCTTGAAGAATATGAACACGCTAAAGCAAGAGGTGCCAAAATTTATGCCGAGATTTGCGGCTATGGCAATACCTGTGATGCACACCACGTCACTGCTCCTGATCCGGAAGGAATGGGGGCAGCCAACTGTATCAAACTGGCACTGGAAGAAGCAGAATACAAGAGCAGCGAAGAATTATATATCAACGCACACGGTACCAGTACGCCGATGAATGATTCAGGCGAAACAAAAGCATTTAAAACAGCACTGGGAGAAGATGCTTATCGGGCACATATCAGTTCAACCAAATCGATGACAGGACATATGCTCGGTGCAACAGGTGCGGTAGAAGCGATCGCAGCTACATTGGCATTGTATGACGGTATTGTACCGCCAACGATCGGTTACAAGGAACCTGACCCTGAATGTGATCTGAACTATACTCCTAATCAGGCGGTAGAAGCACCGCTGACAATGGCACTTTCGACAACGTTTGGCTTTGGCGGTCACAACGCCTGCATTGCGTTGAAAAAATACAGCTGATGAGCCAATAAGCCAATGAAATGCTTAGCGGTTCGGAAAAGCCGCAATAAATATGATAACAAGGTGGGAAAGGCACAATGTACAGTGTTGATGAGATCAAAGAAATTCTTGGGGCTTTTGACAAATCAAAGGCAACCAAGCTCAATATAAAATCCGCTGACGGAGAACAGCTGACAATCACTCAGAAAAACGAACAGGTAGTCGTAGCTGCTCCGAACGCCGCTGTGACAACCACTGCTGAAACAGTGGTTCAGCCGGCCGATGCCAGACAAACAATATCTCCGTTTATTCAGCACGAAGAAACAGTACAGACCGACGATGGTTCTGCTCCTGTTACATCGCCGATGGTGGGCGTTTTTTATGCAGCACCTTCGCCGGATAAAGATCCCTATGTTTCTGTTGGTACGACAGTGAAGAAAGGCGATGTTCTCTGTTTGATCGAAGCGATGAAGCTGATGAACGAAGTTACCGCC
This sequence comes from uncultured Ruminococcus sp., assembly GCA_902802985.1. Lineage (GTDB taxonomy): Bacteria > Bacillota > Clostridia > Oscillospirales > Acutalibacteraceae > UBA1213. Next base: position 29,120 of record CADCOE010000035.1, on the reverse strand, counting down.
GAAAAAGATGGACAGATTACCAAAATTTGTGTCGAAAACGGACAAGTTGTTGAGTATGGTCAGAACCTCTTTATGATAAAATAAGCCGAACATCCCATAGACAGATGACATCAAACATACAAAATAATGTCAGCGAATAAAGGTGAAATTGAAATGAACAAGCAAGAGTTGGAGAATGTGATACCTCATAGAAATTCAATGCTTTTGATTGATGAAGCAACCAAAACAAGCGAAAATACCTGTGAGGGCAAGAAATACATAAAGGGTGACGAATGGTTTCTCGATGGGCATTTCCCCAGAAACCCTGTTGTGCCGGGCGTTATCCTCTGCGAAATGATGGCACAGGCAAGCTCTGTGATCATAGCGGAAAAATCGGCAGTCAGCACACCGTATTTTACGGGAATTGACAAGGCAAAGTTCAGAAAAAAGGTTCTTCCCGGAGATACACTTGATATTAAGTGTGAACTGACAAGCAGCCGTCGTGATATGTTCTATTTTATTAAAGGTAAGGGCTATGTGAACGGTGAGCTTTGTGTATCGGCAGAGTTTTCGTTTGCCCTGATCGAAAGGGTGTAACCGTTGTTTTCAAAAATACTGATTGCAAACAGAGGCGAAATCGCCGTAAGAATTATCCGTGCCTGCCGTGAAATGGGAATTTCTACCGTTGCGGTATATTCACAGGCAGACAAAAATGCACTTCACGTCAGTATGGCTGACGAAAGCTATTGTATCGGAGGTCCGCAGGTTGCCGACAGTTACCTCAATATGGCAGCGATCTTGGAGGTTGCTGTTGTTTCAGGAGCACAGGCGATCCACCCCGGTTATGGACTGCTCTCGGAAAATGCAAAGTTTGTTTCCCTTTGTGAGCAGTGCAATATCGAATTTATCGGTCCTACCTCCCGTATGATCGAGCGTTTGGGCGATAAAGACGAAGCAAGAAAAACAATGAGAGCTGCAGGTGTTCCGGTGACACCCGGCAGTGATATTATTGATGATGTTGATGAGGCTCGTGCTAAGGCAGTTGAAATCGGTTTTCCGCTGCTGGTTAAGGCACGTTCTGGCGGCGGCGGCAGAGGTATCCGGCGTGTTGACAGAATAGAAGATTTTGATAATGCTTTTCTTTCCGCTAAGGCAGAAGCACAGAGTGCTTTTGGCGATGGTGCGGTATATATGGAACGTTTTCTCCATCCGGTGAAACATGTTGAAATGCAGCTGCTTAGCGATAAATACGGCAATGTCGTATGTCTGGGAGAGCGTGAGTGCTCCGTGCAGCGTAAAAATCAAAAGCTCATTGAGGAAAGTCCTTCGCCTGCTATCTCTTCCGATATACGGAAAAAGATGATGGAGGCTGCCGTTAAGGCCGCCAGAGCCGTTAATTACGAAAATGCCGGTACGGTGGAATTTTTGCTCGACAAAGATAAAAACTTCTACTTTATGGAAATGAATACCCGGCTTCAGGTAGAGCACGCCGTAACGGAAATGGTCACCGGCTTGGATATTGTACAGTGGCAGATCAGAATTGCTTCGGGAGCCAAGTTAACGATTACGCAAGACAGAGTGTTTATGCATGGCAACGCAATAGAATGCCGTATCAATGCCGAAGATCCCGACAATCATTTTTGTCCCAGCTGCGGTAAAATTGAGTTTATTCACGTACCCGGAGGTCCTGCTGTGCGATTTGATACGGCGATTTATCAGGATTACGCCATTCCGCCGTATTATGACTCGATGATCGGTAAACTGATCGTACAGGCACGTTCCAGAGAGCTGGCAATCCGAAAAATGAAAATGGCACTCAGTGAGCTGACCATCAATGGCATTAAACATAACAGAGATCTTCATATTGAAATATTATCTGACCCGTCCTTTGTTTCGGGCGAATATACGACCGATTTTATGACGGATTTCAAGAAAAGCGGCGGCTAACCCTACAGTGATGAATATAAATAGAATGGTCAGGTGTATACGTTGAATACTAAAGATATATTTAATTTTCTGAAACCCAAAAATGAGTTGGAAAATCAGGGCGAATTTGCGGAAAATCATCCGTATATTCCTGAAGAACTTTGGATTAAATGCCCTGTCTGCAAAAATGTCATATTATCTTCCGACCTGATGGATAATCATAAGGTTTGTCCGAAATGTAACTATCATTTTCGTATTGCCGCAAGACAACGTATCGAAATGACTGTTGACGAGGGAACATTTGTGGAAATGGACGAGCATATGACATCGACCAATATCATTGATTTTCCCGATTATACACGAAAACTGAAAAATGCTAAAATCAACAGCGGTGAAAATGAATCTGTTATTACGGGTACGGCAAAAATCGGTGGTAATACTACCGTGATCGCTGTGATGAACTCACAGTTTATGATGGGTTCTATGGGTACGGTGACGGGCGAGAAAATTACTCGTGCTTTTGAATATGCCACAAAACACAGACTGCCCGTGATCATCTTTACTGTATCGGGCGGCGCCAGAATGCAGGAAGGTATTCTTTCTTTGATGCAAATGGCAAAAACCAGTGGTGCGGTAAAGCTTCATAGTGATGCGGGACTGTTATATATTACGGTATTGACCGATCCGACCACAGGCGGTGTTACGGCGAGCTTTGCTATGGAGGGGGACATTATTTTGTCAGAGCCTCACGCATTGATCGGTTTTGCCGGACCAAGGGTCATTGAGCAAACAATCCGACAGAAGCTGCCAAAGGACTTTCAGTCGGCGGAATTTTTGTTGGAAAAAGGTTTCGTTGATGCCGTTGTCGAACGTAAGGATATGAAACAGACTTTGTCCCGACTGCTGGAACTGCACAGCGAAACCATTATAGAGGAAGATGGGGAAACAAAGGAGGGCGAGGAAAAATGAGTGCGTATGATTGCGTGACAGCGGCAAGAGCCAACGATCGTCCGACTTCGATCGATTATATTACCCGTATTTTCGGTGACAGCTTTTTTGAACTGCACGGTGACCGACGCTTTGCAGATGACAAAGCGGTTGTCGGCGGTATTGCACAACTCAACGGTAAACCGGTCACCGTTATCGGACTGGAAAAAGGCCGCAACCTGAAGGAACGTATGAATCGTAATTTTGGTTCGGCACATCCGGAGGGTTATCGAAAAGCGCTGCGTTTGATGAAACAGGCAGAAAAATTCCGGCGTCCGGTGATTTGCTTTGTGGATACAGCAGGAGCTTACTGCGGTATCGGAGCCGAGGAACGGGGACAAGGACAGGCAATCGCTGAAAACCTGATGGAGATGATGACGCTCCAAACTCCGATATTGTCTATCTTTATCGGAGAAGGCGGCAGTGGAGGAGCGTTGGCATTGGCGGTTTCGGACGAAATATGGATGCTGGAAAATGCGATTTATTCCGTTATTTCACCCGAGGGCTGTGCCAGTATTCTGTGGAAGGACTCTTCCAAAACCGCAGAAGCATCCGAATGCTTGAAGTTGACTTCACAGGATCTGTTCAAGCTTGGTGTGATAGAGCGAATTATCCGTGAACCAAAGGATGTTGACAGTAAACTGTTTGATAGTTTGAAAAATCTCATTGCCGAAACTCTTGACAAGAAAATGGCAATCGAGCCTGATAAACTGGTCGAAGCACGTTACAACCGTTTCAGAAAGTACTGATTTCCAACCAAATACTGTCATCAGCGGAGAAAATTCATCAATCGGATTTTCTCCTTTTTGTGTAATGCAGCTGTCGTACAGAAAATCTTCGATCAATTCATAACAAAAGTGAGGAACAATGAAAGAGTTAAATATTGTATTGGTGGAACCCGAAATACCGCAAAATACAGGCAATATTGCCCGTACTTGTGCGGCAACCGGGGCAAAACTTCATATTGTAAAGCCAATGGGCTTTGAAATTGATGACAAAAAACTGAAAAGAGCAGGACTGGATTATTGGTATCTGCTTGATATTACCTACTACGAAAATCTGGAAGATTTCTTTGAGCGAACTAAAGGCGGAACGTATTATTATTTTTCCACCAAGGCATCGCAAAAGTATACGGATATTCAATATCCCGATCAGGCATATATTGTATTCGGTAAAGAAACAAAGGGATTGCCGGAAAAGCTTCTTCACGATCACCTTGATACAACGGTACGTATTCCGATGATCAGCGATGCAAGAAGTCTCAATTTATCCAATTCCGTAGCGATCGCTGCCTATGAGATACTTCGTCAATGGGATTATCCCGCATTGCTGACGCACGGCAAACTCAGAGAATATCCTGATGAAAGCATTTAAGGCAGCTTGTATATTGAGAAAAAAGAAAGGAAATCGCATTTATGATAACAGTATCTAATGTATCTGTGAATTTCAGCGGAACACCGCTGTTTTCTGAGGTCAATCTTAAATTTACCGACGGTAACTGCTACGGTATTATCGGTGCGAATGGTGCAGGTAAATCAACATTTTTGAAAGTGCTTTCGGGTGATCTCGAACCAACCAAGGGAGAAATCATTATTCCCGAAAATACCAGAATGTCTGTACTCAAGCAGGATCATTTTGCATTTGATGATTATACGGTACTTGATACAGTCATTTACGGCAACAAAAAGCTGTATGATATAATGAAAGAAAAAGATGCCATTTATATGAAAGAAGATTTTTCTGAAGAGGATGGCATTCGTGCTTCTGAACTGGAAGCCGAATTTGCCGAAATGAATGGCTGGGAAGCGGAAAGTGATGCTTCAAAGCTCATTCAAGGACTCGGTCTGCCGGAGGATCTGCTGTATATGACAATGGGTTCACTGGCAGGCAATGAAAAGGTCAAAATATTGCTGGCACAAGCATTGTTCGGTAATCCTGAAATTATTCTGCTTGACGAGCCGACCAACAATCTTGACATTAAGGCAATCGCCTGGTTGGAAGACTTTATTCTCGATTATCAAGGTACTGTCATTGTAGTATCACACGATCGCCATTTTCTGAATACCGTATGTACTCATATGGTGGATATTGATTACAATAAAATCAAAATGTATGTCGGAAACTATGAGTTCTGGTATGAATCATCTCAGATGATGCAGGCGATGATCAAACAGCAGAACAAAAAAACCGAAGAAAAAATCAAAGAATTGCAGAGCTTTATTCAGAGATTTTCTGCTAATAAATCCAAATCCAAACAGGCTACCTCCAGAAGAAAATTGCTGGATAAACTCTCGGTGGAGGAAATGCCGGCTTCCAGCCGACGCTATCCGTTTGTAGGATTTACGATGGACAGAGAAGTGGGCAAGGAAGTCTTAACTGTTGAAAATCTTTCTAAAACCGTTGACGGAGAAAAGGTACTGGATCATCTTTCTTTCCGTATTGAGCGTACAGATAAGGTGGCATTTCTCTGTGATAATGAAATTGCTGTTACTACACTGTTTGAGATACTGATGGGCCATCTGGAACCGGATGAGGGTATGTATAAGTGGGGTATCAGTACATCGCAATCCTATTTTCCAAAGGACAATACGGCATTTTTTGAGGGCAATGATATGTCTATCATCGACTGGCTGCGTCAATATGTCAGAGGCAACGATAATACTGATACGTATTTGCGTGGCTTTTTGGGAAGAATGTTGTTTTCGGGAGATGATGTGTTTAAAGCGGTCAAGGTCCTTTCGGGCGGTGAAAAAGTTCGATGTATGCTGTCACGGATGATGATGTTTGGTGCTAACTGTCTGGTACTTGATCAACCTACTAACCATCTGGATCTGGAATCTATTACTGCTGTCAACAAAGGTCTGCAAAATTTTAAGGGTGTGGTATTGTTTACATCACACGACCACGAATTTATCTCAACTGTGGCTAACCGTATTATTGTCATCGAGAAAGACGGCATCAAGGATATTACCCGAAGCTATGATGAATATATTGCCGAAAAATATCAGATGAACGATTAATGCAAAAACATCAGAACCGTCAATTAGCATAACTGTCAACGAAAAGGGAGTGTATTTATGGACAAAGCAGAAGAATTTCTCGATTGTTACCGTCTTTTGGAAGAGGAACTTTGCCGAAAATACAATATCGATGACAAAACATTCGGCAGTCCCATTGTACGTTTTATTAATGACAAAGAGGGGAAAAATTATAAAGAACGACTGAATTTGTGCCGTGAAATACGAAATCTGCTGACCCATCATGCTGAGTTTGACGGAGAGCCGATCATCGTTCCCTCCTCCTCGATGACGGAATTTCTGAAAGAGGTAACGCAGTACATTAAGCAGCCTCCTAAGGCAATCCATTTTGCGACACTTTATACTGATATATTAAAGACCTCTCCTACTCAAAAGGCACAGATCGTGATGCGGAAAATGCAGCGATTGGGATTTTCTCACGTTCCTGTCATCGACCAAGGCGAGTTTGTGGGAGTATTCAGTATGAATACTATATTTACCTATGCTCTCCATACCGGTATGTCAAGTCTGAGTGATGATATGCTTATCGGTGATTTTGCGGAGCTGCTGCCGCCCGACAAACACGAAAATGAACGTTTCTGTTTTTTTTCGGAAAATGCAACACTTTTTGAGATAAAGAACGAGTTTAACAAAAAAATGCAGCGAAACAGACGACTGGCAGTTGTTTTTATTACCGATAATGGATCATTCGGCGGACGTATTCTCGGTATGCTTACACCGTGGGATGTGATCAACGTATAATTGATCCACCCATCCCAATAATAATACCGGCAGCTATTGTGTTTACATACAGTAAAACTTGTCGATACCGCTATTATCGAGCGATGCAGAGGATGCGTTCAAAATAACACGAGGAAGGAATGTTTGCAATGAAGATATTTAATATACACGGCTATCAAGGAACAGCTCATAATGCGGCATATATGGCTCTGACAAAGTGTGGCTATGAGGTTGTATCCTTACAACTTGATTATGATGCCTATACCCCCAAAGCATTGTACAGCAAACTGTATGAGGAATATCGTCAAAGTGGCTGTACGGCTTTGGTCGGTACCAGCTTGGGAGGATTTTTTGCGGCATTGATCTGTATTGCTGAGCATTGTCCCACAATGTTTATCAATCCGTGTTTGCTGCCATTTTGGACGATACCGAAGCTCGGTCATCGTTACGACAAAGCAGTCCGAGAATTTACAGAACTGTTCGGCAATCTGGCACAAATTGATAGAGAGATTGTATCCACAGTGGTCGGCTCCGAAGATGAAGTAGTTGATACTCACGACTATACCAAAGCATTGCTGGAAAACGAAAGATATTTCGTGATCAATGGTGGAAAGCACAGTGGAGAAACACTTCCTTTGGAAGAAATTATTTACGAATATGGACAGCAAATTTTTACGGGGAGCAACAAAAATGAGTGACAAAAAAAAGGTATTAGTAGCAATGAGCGGCGGGGTAGACAGCTCGGTTGCTGCCGTTCTATTAATGGATGAATATGATGTGATCGGTGCCACTATGCGGCTTTTTACCAATGAAGATATTCAGCTGGACAAGCACAAAAGCTGTTGTTCGCTTGATGATGTGGAAGATGCACGTTATGTGGCAAGCAAGCTTGGTTTTGAACATTATGTTTATAATTTTGGTGACAGGTTCAAGGAATGTGTGATCGACAAATTTAATCAATGTTATATTAACGGGCTGACGCCTAATCCCTGTATTGACTGTAACCGTTTCATTAAATTTGACGCATTGCTCAAACGGGCGGAACTTCTGGGAATGGACTATATCGCTACCGGTCATTATGTGCGGCGCAGCTATGACGAACAAACAGGACGATATATTATCCGAAAGGGAATTGATCCATCAAAAGACCAAAGTTATGTTTTGTATGGAATGACTCAGCATCAACTTGCCAAAACGCTGTTTCCGATAGGAGAGATCACTAAAGAGCATACTCGGGAAATTGCAGAGCAATATCAGCTGATCAATGCGTCCAAACCAGACAGTCAGGATATTTGCTTTGTTCCCGATGGAAATTATGCTAAATTTATTGAAGGCTATACGGGTAAAACATTTCCACGAGGAGCATTTATTGATAAGGAAGGCAATGTTTTGGGAGAACACAGCGGTATGATCCGCTACACAGTAGGACAGCGGAAAGGGCTTGGTGTAGCGTTGGGAAAACCTGCTTATGTGATTTCAAAAGATGTAAAGAATAACACTATCACGCTTGGATCTGATGAGGACTTGTTTACCGATACGGCATACGCTAATGATGTGAACTGGGTTTCTGTTGATGCCCCTGCCAAACCGATGCGTGTCAATGCACGAGTACGGTACAATCAAAAGGAACAGCCTGCTACGCTTTACCCGTTGGATAACGGCAATATCAAAGTGATTTTTGATAAACCCCAGCGTGCCATTACTTACGGTCAGGCACTTGTTTGTTATCGTGAGGATATTCTTCTTGGCGGCGGTACCTGCATACCGGAAGAAAAACTTTATCTTTGATGATGTATATCATCTCTTCAAAAATCCCCCGACGTACCTTGAGTCGATACATCGGGGGATCGTTTTATGTTTCATAAAATATGTGGGGCGTCAGCCGCCCAAGGCAATCATTGCATCAATACATTTTCTGGCTTTTTCGATCATTTCCGGTTCCAGCAAAATTTCATCGCCTCCGACACCCTTACAGCAATTAAGAACGTCAACAAGCGTTGTCAGCTTCATATTCGGGCAAATCAGTTCCTTAGACAAAGCATAGAAACGTTTATCGGGACACAAATATTGCAAATGTTCGGCAATACTGTTTTCGGTGCCAATAATAAACTCTTTTTGATCACTGTTGACAGCATAATCCATAATGCCCGAGGTAGAACCAACATAATCTGCCATTTCCGAAACAGCGGGACGACATTCCGGATGAACCAGCAGCAGAGCATTGGGATGGTCAGCTTTTGCTTTTTGAGCTTCCTTTTCTGTGATCGCTGCGTGAGTAGGACATCCGCCTTGTACGAGTTTGATATTTTTTTCGGGGATTTGTTTCTGTACAAATGCTCCCAGATTGCAGTCCGGAACAAACAAAATATTATTGTTTTCAAGCTGCTTAACGATTTTGACCGCTGACGAGGAGGTGACACAAACATCACATACCGTTTTTAGTGCCGTTGTAGTGTTGATGTAAGCCACAACCGTATAATCGGGGTACATTTCCTTCATTTGGCTAATGAAATCAACATCCATTTGTTCTGCCATCGGACAGCCTGCATCAGGGTGGGAAAGAATTACTTTCTTATCGGGGGAAAGCATTTTGACTGTTTCAGCCATAAAACGGACACCACACATAATAACGGTCCTGTTAGGTGCGGTTTTGGCAAGTTTGCTCAAAGCATAAGAGTCCCCTGAAAAATCTGCTACTTCTATAATTTCCCTTGCCTGATAGCTGTGTGCCAGAATACAAATATCATTTTCTTTTTTCAGACGAAAAATTTCGTTCTGTACTTCCTTAATGGTCATATTCATTCCTCTATTCATTTTATCATAAACATACTAGTTTGGTATGCATTATTATTAAAATACCATATCTTTCTCTGTATGTCAATTCACATTCCGCCGCTGTCACTCCATTTGAGTGATTTTTGTGATTTTGTTGTGAAAGCTTTCGCTATCGCAGAAGCAGATGCATTGCTTCGCATTGTCAAGTTTCCTTGACATTTTAAATGGGGTGTGATACAATAGCAAACGGAGATGAAGAGAACGTTATTCAAGCTTTTTAAAAACGGATTTGGGAGCACCGCAAATAGGGCATACCCAATCATCGGGAAGTTCTTCAAAAGGAATTAACGGATCATTGTACTCATATTTACAGATGGTGCATATGTATTTGTCGTTTTCGTCCTCTTTTTCTGCAATAAACGTGGGAGCATATTTGGGCGATTTGCCTTTGATAACGGTTTTGTAAAAATCATATGTCATCGGCTTGCCTTTGACAGACTCGCTTCCTGCAACAGGCTCTGCAATAAAAATGGTATGTGTAACGGTTTCCACCATATTGACGACCTTGCATAAAAACCAGCAGCAGATGTCCTCCTGAATGACAGGGGCACCTTCCCGAAGAATTTTATGTCTGACGTTTTCCAGCTTGTTTCCGTCACGTCCGGATGTAAATCCGAGAGCACCTATTACGGCACCCGAAGTATTTTCGGAAAGAACACTGACGGTAAACTCTCCTGTCTTTTTAATACATTCATTGGTGTAGTTGCTGTGGTTAACGCTTACCGCTATCGTCATCGGATAGGATGAGATCTGCATAACCGTATTGACGATGCAGGCATTAGGGATTTTTTCTCCTTTTGTTCCCAGAGCAAACATACCGTATGACAGCGATGTCAAGATATTTTTATCCATTCAATTTTTCTCCTCTCGGAAATATTATCCTTATCATAACACATTTGCACGAAATTTACAAGTAAAACAATATCAAAATGTAAATTTTGTTAGAAATTAGTTTTTGGTGAAAAAACGGAGAAAAACTGCTTTTGGACAGAATTTCTCCGCTGATTGTCTTATTATGTCAGAAATTTCAGTGTACATAGTATTAGTCCATAAGCACAGGAACTTAAAATACCGTAAACGATGACAGGTCCGGCAATAATAAACATTTTGGCGCCCAGTCCTGTAACCAGTCCTTCCCGTTTGAACTCAATGGCGGGAGAAACTACAGCATTGGCAAAACCTGTGATGGGGACAAGTGTGCCGGCACCCGAAAATTTTGCGAGATTGTCGTACCAGCTGAACGCTGTAAATACAGCACTCAAAAACACGAGTGTGATACTTGTCATACAACGTGCGTCCTTAATATCAAAACCAGCAGTGTATTGATAGGTGTCGTTGAGTGCCTGACCGATCGTACAGATTATTCCGCCTGAAATAAAAGCACCAATACAATCTTTCCATAGTTTGCTTTTGGGTGAAGCTTTTTTGACCATTAACGAATATTCCTGTTGTGTGATATTCATAGCCATATCATTCCTTTGCCTGTATTCGGGTTTCATAAAGATTTTAACCTATGCTTATTGTCGGCAGACAACGGAAAAATATACATTAAAGTTTAAAGTTTGTCGTTGATTTGTTGTTATGTTGTTATATCATATTGTTTTATAAAAAACTTGTGAAATGGTTAGCGAGCTAGAACCCTGCGGCAGCCATTTTACACAGCACTTTATGAAAGCCGTACAGTCAAAGAAAAAAATTGATAAAAACACAGGTGATGTTTTGAAAGAAATTTATCTGGATAACAGTGCGACTACCGTAACCTGCGAGAAAGCAGCACAAAAAGCACTGGAAATAATGACAACTCAATATGGTAATCCGTCCTCACTGCATTCCAAAGGACTGGAGGCACAGCACGAACTGGAATATGTACGTCAGGTTGCGGCGAAGTATATCGGAGCCGCTGACAACAGTGAAATCTACTTTACTTCCGGCGGTACAGAAGGAAACAATACAGCGGTGTTCGGTGCGGTCAATGCACTTAAACGACGAGGCAATAAAATTGTGACAACGGCGATCGAACATTCCTCTGTGCTGGAAGCAATGCAGAAACTCGAAAAAGATGGATTGGAAGTAGTGTATCTGCGTCCGGACAGCAGCGGCAGCATTTCTTGGCAGAGTTTGACCAATGCCATTGACGCTAAAACAATATTGGTCAGCGTAATGGCGGTCAATAATGAGACAGGTGCCATACAGCCCATCGAAAAGATACGAAAAATAATCGATAAAGCAAAAGCACCTGCTGTCTTTCACGTTGATGCCGTACAGATGTTTGGAAAACTGCCGATCAAGGTCAAAAAAACGGGAGTAGATGTGCTGACAGCAAGCTCACATAAAATTCACGGACCGAAGGGTGCCGGTATCTTATATGTCAGAAAGGGCGTTCGTCTGCTGCCGCTGCATTACGGCGGAGAACAGGAACACAAACTGCGTCCCGGAACAGAACCACTGCCTGCTGTTGCCGGTATGGGGGCTGCTATTGAGGAGCTGCCTGATTTTCGGGAGGAGCTGACAAAAATAACGGAACTGAATGTCTATCTGCGGACACAACTGGGAAAAATTGAAAATGTACATATCAATTCCAATGCCGAATGTCTGCCGTATATTCTCAATTTCTCGCTGAGAGGACTGCGGTCCGAAACGATTTTGCATTATTTGGCAGAACATCATATTTACGTGTCGAGCGGTTCGGCTTGTGCCAAGGGCAAAAAAAGTCACGTGCTGACGGCACAGGGATTAGATAGTGAATTGGCAGATTCTGCTGTTAGGGTCAGCTTTTCACGTTATAATACCAAAGAAGATGTTGACGAATTGATAAATAGTTTAATAAAAGCCGATAATACTCTTGCAAGAGCGAAATAAAAATGGTAAACTTCTTTGTAGGATTATTTTTGAAGGGTAGGATTATTTTGAAGGTGAGAATTGAGAAATGAAAGAAATATTGCTGGTAAAGCTTGGCGAAATTGTCCTGAAAGGACTTAACCGAAAAGCTTTTGAAGATACGCTGCTTAAGAATATCAGACGTCGTCTTTCTCAAATTGGAAAATTTACGGTTCGTATCTCTCAGTCTACGATTACTGTGACTCCATTTACCGATGATGAGGATATGGACGAGGCGGAAGAATGTATTTCAAAAATCTTCGGTATTGCCTCCTATTCACGGGCTTGCGTTGCGGAAAAAGATATAGAAGATATTAAGCAGAAGGCCGCCGAATATTTGAAAGATGTTTTTGATGAAATTTCTTCTTTTAAGGTAGAGGCAAAACGTTCCGATAAAAAATTTCCGTATCAATCTCCCGAGATATGCCGTGAAGTCGGCGGATGGCTCAGCGAACAATTTCCTGAAGTGACGGTGGATGTACATTATCCCGATGTTGTAGTAACGGTAGAAATACGTGATTATGCTGCTTATATTCGTGCAGGAGCCAAAAAGGGAGCAGGAGGTATTCCTGTAGGTACGGGCGGAAAAGCTTGTGTGTTGATTTCAGGAGGTATCGATAGTCCTGTAGCGTCCTATATGATGGCAAAAAGAGGTCTGGAACTGACAGCAGTCCATTTTGCCAGCCCGCCGTATACGAGTGAGCGTGCCGAAGAAAAGGTAGTAGAATTGCTCAGAAGAGTGGCAAAATATAGCGGCAGAATTAAAATGATAACCGTTCCCTTTACTAAATTGCAGGAGGCTATCAGAGATCATTGCCGTGAAGAATATTTTACTATTATTATGAGAAGATATATGATGCAGATTGCTGAACAGTTGGCACGTCAAAACGACTGTCAGGCACTGATCACAGGTGAAAGCCTCGGTCAGGTTGCCAGTCAGACGCTGAGTGCAATGGTATGTACCGATTCTGCCTGCCATATGCCTGTGTTCAGACCGCTGATTGGTATGGATAAGGAAGAAATCGTAGAGATTTCACGAAAAATAGATACATTCGACATATCCATTCAACCATATGAAGATTGTTGTACGGTCTTTACACCCAAACATCCTCGTACACGTCCCGTTCCCGATGATGTTATCGCACAACAAAATAAGATAGATGATACACAGCTTGTACAAGAAGCCATCAATAATGTAAAAATCACGATTATTTGATGTGAACCATATATGGGAGTGAAATAAATGAACGCAGAGATATATTTTCCCCGTGAAGGAAAATCCTTTGGTCAGACATCTGGCAAAGAATTTGAAGAAACCATCAAAAAGCTTAACGAAATTGACGTCAACATTATTTATAAGACAGAGGTCAATCTGAATGAAAGAAGCATTACCGATGCTCTTGCTGTAACGGAATCGGGTGACGAGAGAATTGGAATGGTCATTATAGCAGATGTCCTTGAGGAAGATTCCGAGGAAAAAGCAAAGAACTTTATGGAAGGAATTGGTATCGTCGGTAAGATCAAGCGTGTGGAAGCAGCTCCTGTTGATATAAAAGAACAAGAGCAAGGTACTGACCATCAGGATGTTAAATCTAAAAAGAAAAATAAAAAAGCAAAGAAAAACGAAGTGATTGATATTTCCAATGCGGTCGTTACCTTTGAACAGGAACAATGCTTTGCTTATTATGTGGAATACAATAACAAGCTGATCGTACTTCTTCCCCGACCTGAATGCCTTGATACAACATTTGATGTGCTGCTGTATACCACCGTCAGCAAAATTGTTGTTCCCGAAAAAAAGGACTCTTTTTGGAAACGCTTTATTCCGTGTGCCGGGGACAGACCGCTTGATGTAGTTCGTAAAATTGTTCTTATTCTGGCTATCTGTACTTTTGTCATCTCTTCCTATATGCTGATCAATATTCTTGTGGTACAGCCTGCGATCAATGACAACACCACCAATAATATCAGAGATTTGTTTGTATCGACTCCCGAAGGAGAAACAACACCCGATGGGAAATCTGTCAAAAAATCCACAGATGGTTCCGATGGTACTTTGGCAGACTTCTCTAAGCTGCTGGCGGCTAACCCCGATACAGTAGGTTGGATTACAGTCCCCAATACCAGTATCGACCACGTTGTAGTAAAGCCTTCCGAGGATAAAGACCACGAGTATTATTTGTACAGAGATTTTTACGGAAACTCCAGTAACTATGGTACGATCTTTATGGACTACCGCAGCAGTATGGATTCCAAGAACTTGATCCTTCACGGTCACCATATGCAGGATGGCAGAATGTTTGCCAATCTGAAATCGTTTGAAGATTTTGATTTCTATCAATCTACTCCTACCTTTACCTTTAATACCATTTACGAAAAGAGCAAGTGGAAGATTATTTCCGTATTCAAAACCAATACGCTGGAATATCAGGGTGAATTTTTCAATTACCTCAGAGGTGATTTTGAAAGTGATTACGATTTCCTGAACTTTGTTTATCAGATAAGACTTCGTTCTCTCTTTGATTGTCCGGTTGATGTCAATGAGCATGATACATTAGTAACCCTTTCTACCTGTACTTACGATTTCCAGGATTTCCGTTTTGTTGTGGTAGCAAGAAAAGTAAGAGATGGTGAAAGTGCAGATGTTGATATTTCCAAGGCAAAGAAGAACAGCAACGTTCTTTATCCCGATGTATGGTATAATACGTATGGCGGTACCCCCCCGAAAGTATCCAGCTTCCAGGATGCGTTCAATAACGGTGAACTGACTTGGTATGACGGCAAAAAGACCGACTGGTCTAAAGAGGATGACGAAAGTCTCACGAAAGAACTGAACAAAGGCAAACAAAATGCCAACAAAATGCTCAAGGATTATGTCGATAAAGTAAACTATAACGAAACAGAAATGCTTCAGGCAAACGAAATACTCAGTGAATATAAAAAGCTGATCAACGATGCGAAAGACGGCACAGAAGTTAACCGACTCTATGATGAAGCAATGAAGAAAATACAGAAGCTGAAAACCACCGAAGAGTTGGCAAGCGAAGCGGAAGAAAGCAGCAAACGTGCAGAAAGTGAAGCTAAGGAAGCCAGCAAAAGAGAATTGCAGTCCGCTAAAGAATCGGCTGTCGTAGAGATGACCAATTCTATTGCAGGCAATGTTTACCGACTGACGCAGGCAGATCTGGTCAATAAGACCATTGATACCTATACCGAGCAGATTAATGCCGCCAAGACCGTTGATAATGTGGAAAAAATCAAAAAAGACGGTATCACCAAACTGAAGGCGATCAAGACGGATGACGAAATGAGAAAAGAAGAATCCAGTAAAGCTGCCGAAGAGTCCAGTAAAGCAGAGGCATCCAGAAGAGCCGAGGAATCACGCAGGGCTGCCGAAGAGTCCAGCAAGGCAGAGGTATCCAGAAGAGCTGAGGAATCACGTAAAGCTGCCGAAGAACTGAGAAATGCCAAGACTAACGCTGTTGCCAAATTGAATGGATATAATCCTGCTAATTATGATAATAGTGATGAGATAAAAGATATTATCAGCTATTATACCAATCAGATCAATGCCGCCGCTGATATTGACCGAGTGAACAGTCTGATTAGCGGAGCACAGTCGGAAATTGAAAGAAGAGGTGTCCCCAAGACAGAAAGCTCTGAGGAAATATCCGATGATGAACCGTAAGGTGAATGGCGGAGGATAAAATGAAATATGAAATGATATTTTATCATTCCGGAAAAACAGCTGAAATTGAAAGGACAGTCCAGTCTAAGCTGGAAAAACTTGGACTGGAACTGTCTTGTTCGTCGGCAGCGGTCGAGCCGAAGGAATTGGCGGAAGAATTGTCAAAATCACTCGGAAAAGCTGATATAGTGTTTGTTACGGGTGGCCTTGACGGTGGTGTACAAAGTACCGATAATGTACTTTCCGCTGTTCTTTCATCCAACGGTTCTGTAATGAAGTCCAACAAACTGGTTGATGATGAGGGCAACATCGTATATCTAATCAAGTGCCGCAAACAAACAATAGTAGTTTTTCCTGATGATACCGATATTATCAGCAAGATGTTTGATGCCAAACTCTTATCGGAACTGAAAAAGACCTATTCGCTGAAAGAAGAAAAGAGTGATATTCCGACAATGGATAAAATTACAAAAGAACTTGATACTCAGCTTGCCGGAATGAACAGAGTGCGAACTTCTGTCCATTCGGAAAGTATAGCCGATAAAAAGCGAACAGAAGATATTAAAAAACTGAAAATTCTCAAAATAGCCATTATTGTATTATTTTCTTTGGGTTTGATAGGAATAGCAGCAGCTTTTGTTCTATTCTTTTTGAACCTATCCTAAGTGAATATATTCACAGCAAAAAATAATAAAAAACATAAAAAGCACGAACTATTGAAAGTTCGTGCTTTTTTGTGATGGGATCATCCACTTAAGTGTCTTTTCTCTGCGGAGCAGCATTCCTCTTATTGTCTTGTGAGCACCAATTTTTCAGTCAACGTTATAATACCCTCATCGGTAGTATTAAATGTCTGAGTATTGGAGGAGGAAATTTGTTTGCCATCTTTGGAAACCTGATAGACCACTGAAGGGTTAATGTCAGCATCCGTTTCATCCGGCAGCTCCGATTGTGAAGCAAAGGGGAAGATCGACACTTCCTTATCACTGTAAAGATAGGTAAACTCTTGTGTTTTATAACCATCAACTTCTATGTAACCGTTACCGGATTTTTCAAAGACGATGGTCATACCTCCGAATGCCATTTCCTCTTCTGTTCCGTGTTCGAGTTCATTGCTTTGTTCATCGTAAACAATATCGTCTGTCAGCTTCCATTTACCTATGGGATTAAATCTGAAATCGTCACATCCGCTCATTGCCAGTACCGATACCGACATAGCAGAGGCAGCAAGAATTGCCATTATTTTTTTCATCATAATTATAAGACCTCCGTATTATCTTCTTTTATTGTAACCATATTCCAGTAAAAAATCAAGGGTTAAATCCATTGAGAAGCATTATTTTTACTGAATTTTCAATCAATCATTACTTTATTCGTTCAACTAAGAGTTGAAAAATTGTAAAAATTGTTGCTTGAAAATCGATGTCAATTTGTGTACAATTAAAATTATCGCATATCACTATTAAAGGACAAGGCAGCAGAAAAGTACCCCGTTGATGTGGGGAATTAAAATGAAAAGGACGATATGCAGATCGTTTGTTTTTGTTTTGATCAGAGATTTTCCCTGTGAAAATTTTTACCAGATAACATAAGAGGTGATGGAACATATGCAAAAATTCAGTTTACTTTATCCACAAAATGTCACACCGTCCGAAAAAATTTTGACGAATGAAGCGATCAACGATCTGTCGGTGGATTATATATGTGAAAAACTTACGGGGGAACGTTTTGAACAAAATGTAATCAAAAATATTTTAATCAAAGTGGAAAGTAATCCCGAGGTGATTCGTTATCGCAGTGATGTGTTCGATGATATTTATCGTTTTCCGAAGCTTCGGGAGAAAATTAAGGGGTTGTTGGATGAACTGGCTTATTTGAAGGATCTGGAAAAATCGGCAAAAGATGCAACCGCTGCTCCAATATGGCAGCTGATTAACCGATTACAGGAATTGGATATTTATATTGACTGTATTTCGGGGATTAATGAATCGCTTACCGAGCACGATATTCAATCGGAAGGATTAAAGAATTTAAAGGAATTTGTCAGTTCTGTGTACAACGAAAGCGGTTTTGAATATTTACACGATGATATTAAATCGCTGGTTGCCGAAGTAAGTACCGTGAAAAGTATTTCTCTGGGTGTCAATCTCGACAACAAGATGATGCCTGTTGAAGTAGGTATCGTTTCTATTAATGACCAGCCGTTCAGCAGACCCGGTTTTTTGAATAAATTTCTGGACTTTGCCGCTAAAAAAAGTGAAATTCACAATGGTGCCAGCTTTGACGGAATGATGAAATTTCATACCGTAGGTAAGGTGAGCGGGGATGATCCGCTGATGTCCAACCTTAGTCGGGTAGTTACCGAAATGCTGGGTGCCACGGTAAAGCAGCTGAAAAATAAACTGTCCCGCTATACTAACATCAGCGGTTACAGTTTGACAAAGCTTATTCCTGAATTTTTGTTTTATATACGCTGGGCGGATTTCATCGAGAAGGTCAGAGAACTTGGTATTCCTATGTGTAAGCCCGAAGTGACCAAAGTCAATCAGCGTGATATGTTTGCTCAGGGAATTTATAATTTTAAGCTTGCCATCCAACGAACATCCGGAAAAGAATTTGATATTATCCGTAATGATATTGAATTTACACCTGAGCATAGGATTTATATTATGACAGGCCCGAACCGGGGAGGAAAAACTACCATCACACAAGCAGTCGGACTGGCATTTCTGATGGCACAGAGCGGCATATATGCACCTGCGGAAAAGTTTGTATTTAGCCCTGTGGACAGTATTTATACGCATTTTCCGGCAGATGAGAATAAAACAGTGGATCTTGGCAGACTGGGTGAGGAGTCCAAACGAATGAGTGATATATTTGGATTAGCAACCAATAAAAGTTTGCTTTTGTTTAATGAGTCACTTGCTACTACTTCCTTTGCTGAGGGTCTGTATATTGCCAAAGACGTGGTCAAGTCACTGAGGTATCTTGGTGCAAGAACGATCTTTAATACGCATATGCACGAGCTGGCAATGACACTGGATGACGTTAATAATAATATAAAAGGAGACAGCAAAGTGGCAAGTATTATTACGGGTATCCACGAAGGTCAGCGTTCCTATAAGATATTTTTGGCACCGCCGGAAGGTGTTAGTTATGCACAGGATATTGCCCAAAAATACGGCGTTACCTTCGATCAGCTTACAGCAAAAATTCAATAATCGAAAAGACCGTGTACACTTTTAAGCAGTATACGGTCTTTTTTGTTGTTTTGTATAAATTATTATCTCAGAAATGTAAAAAATTAACGAATTGTGGCAAAATTTGTTGACAATAGTTTTATTGTTGGGTATAATAATTTTGGTTAAAATGGGTAGGAACGGAAACTGTGTCCGTGAATTGTTACAATAAAATTTTATAAGGTGGCTGCACAATTATGAAAATTAAATTGGGTGTTCTTGAATCGGACATTACTTTATTGAATAGATTTTCTACTGCACTGGCAACAAAGTTTTCGGATAAATTGGAGGTATATTCGTTCAGTAACTTGGAAAAAGCTTTGTCAAGTGTAGAGTCCACAAGAATTGATGTTTTATTGGCATCCTTGGATTATGAGATCAGCAGCGATATGCTGCCCAAAACCTGCGGTTTTGCCTATATGGTCGATTCAAAGGATATTAAGTCCATTCGAGAAGAGCACGCAATATGCAGATTTCAAAAAATAGACCTTATTTATAAAGATATTTTGTCTGTGTTTTCCGAGAAAGAATCTATTGTTGCGGGAGAAAACGGTTTTTGGGGAAATTGCAAACTCATTATGTTTACCGGTTTAGGCGGTACGGGAGCATCTACAGCGGCAGCGGCTTGTGCATTGAATTTTGCAGCCAGAGGGAAACGTGTACTGTACCTTAATCTTGAAAAATATGGTTCGGCAGATGTGTTTTTTAACGGTGAAGGACAATTCACAATGAGTGATATAGTTTACAGTATCAAAAGCAGAAAGTCTAATCTTTCCCTTAAATTGGAAAGTTCCGTCAAACACGATAATCGGGGAGTTTATTATTTTTCACGCCCCAATTTGGTGCTGGATTTTCTGGAACTGAAAACAGAAGATTTAAAACTTCTGATCAATACTTTAAAGGCATCTGCTCAGTACGATTATATTATAGTGGATAAAGATTTCGGATTGAGTGAAGATGATTTTGCAATCTGTGATATGGTACAGGAGATCATTATGGTGGCAGATGGTGCCGAGATTTCCAATTTGAAGCTGATCAGGGTGTTTGAAGCACTGAAAATTATAGATCAGGAAAAAGATCATCCTCTTACCAAAAAAATCAAGCTGCTTTACAATCGGTTCAGCAATAAAACAGGTCAGATCATAGAAAATGAAGATATTACCGGTATTGGTGGAATTCCACGTTTTGAACATGCCAATACGCAGCAAATTATTACACAAATTTCCGGTATGGCAGTTTTTAATTTACTGGTGTAATGGATCACTTGGAGGCATTATTATGGATTTTGATAAAGAACAAATGATGATTTCACAAGTGAAAAAGTATGTAACGGAAAATTTTAAATTAAGTGAAATGAGCGATGAGGAACTCGAAGAAAAAATAGGACAATTAGTAAACCAGTATGTCGGTCATATGTATTGTTCTATAGAACAAAGGGTGAATATAGCTCAGCAAGTATACAGCTCTATTAGAGGCTTTGGGCTGCTTGATACGATTATTAAAGATGATACGATAACCGAGGTAATGATCAACGGTTATGAAAATATTTTTATTGAACAAAACGGCAGATTATTTAAGCTGGATAAAAAATTTGAAAGTCAAAGAAAATTAGAGGATATTATTCAGAGAATTGTTGGTCTGGCAGGAAGAGAGGTCAATCAGGCTAATCCAATTTGTGATACAAGACTGCCTGATGGTTCCCGTGTGAATGTAGTGCTGCCGCCGATTGCATTATGTGGTCCTACAATGACGATCCGAAAATTCTCCAAAACACCGATGACCATTGACAGGCTAATAAAATATGGCTCTATTACACAGGAAATTGCCGATAAACTGGAAATGTTGGTAAAGGCAAAGTATAACATTTTTATCAGTGGCGGTACCGGTTCGGGTAAAACAACATTTTTAAATGCCTTATCTAATTATATTCCCAAAGATGAACGTGTTATTACCATAGAGGACTCTGCTGAGCTGCAGATCACAGGAGTCCAAAACTTGGTAAGTCTTGAAACAAGAAATGCCAATACATCAGGATCAGGTCAGATTACTATAAGAGATTTGATCAAATCTTCACTTCGTATGCGTCCCGAACGTATTGTAGTGGGTGAGGTTCGTGGCGGAGAAGCGTTGGATATGCTGCAGGCAATGAATACAGGACACGATGGCTCTCTTTCTACCGGACACGCCAACTCTACTTATGATATGCTCAGCCGTCTGGAAACAATGGTTCTGCAGGGAGCAGAAGGTTTGCCGCTGGAGGCAATTCGTCAACAGATCGCTTCCGCTGTAGATATTATCATACATTTATCCCGACTGCGTGATAAATCCAGAAAAACAATGGAAATTACCGAAGTGGTAAAGTATGAAAACGGTCATATTGTATTAAATCCACTATATCAATTTCAAGAAGATGAAAAAAGTACATTGGAGCACGTGTCCGGCAAATTGATCAGAACACAAAATAAAATGCAGAATGTTTTTAAATTGCAGCTTTCCGGATTTAAAGATGTTTTTTGAGGAGAAGCGGTTATGAGCAAAAAAACAAAAAAACAAAAAGTGACAGAACCGGAATTTTACAGATCTGCCACGAATATTCAGACAGTTAACTATAATGTCTATTATATGAAAAAAATGGAAAAACTGCTGACGGTGGCAGCAGCATTTGTGATTGGCGCCGCTATAGGATTATTATTTTACGGCGGTATAGGCAAAGACAGCTACGGCGAGGCTACGACTACTACGATCGTTCTGGATATTTTGATCCCCTGTATCGTGGGTGCTGTAGCAGCAAAATTGTTTCTTCCGGTCAGAATTGCTTCTAAAAAAGAAAAACGATTGAGGGATCTTAATCATCAGTTCAGAGATATGTTGGATGCCCTGACAACTTCTCTCAGTTCAGGTAAAAATGTGGTCGATTCTTTTTCTTCTGTCTATGAAGATCTTAAAATTCAATATGACGAGGATGCCTATATCATTAAAGAGTTATATGTTATTCTGGATGGAGTAAGAAACAATGTTGCCATAGAAGAGCTTCTGGAAGATTTTGGAAAAAGAAGCGGACTGGAGGATATTAAAAGCTTTGCCAATGTATTTAAGATCAGTTACCGCAAGGGAGGCAACATAAAAGATATTATCCGCAATACACACAGTATTATCAGTGATAAAATGGAAATTTCTGAGGATATTGAAACGATCGTTACCTCCAATAAAATGGAGCAGAAAATTATGATTTTTATGCCGATTGCTCTTGTTGCAGTTATTAAATTTATGAGTCCGGAGTTTGCGGAAAATTTTGTCACACCATCCGGTATTATTTCTACAACAATCAGTATTGCCATTTTTGTGATAGCTTACTTTATAGGAAGATCGGTTTTAAACATCAAGATTTAAGGAGTTACATATTATGTCGGCAGGTATTTTGGATTACATTATTATGTCGTTAGGCGGTATTGCTCTTTTTGCTTGGCTGCTCTTTTATTTTATAGGACTGAAGTACAATAAAATGTTCGATGTTCTGGAAGAAAAAGAGTACCCGATGAAAGAAATATACGGTATCGGCTATGCTGTTTTGGAAACTGTACATTATAAGTACAAAAGTAAGGGTGATAGAAAGCTTCGTCAGCAGCTCGAAATATTATATGAAAAAAAATATTCCGAATATTATCTCAGAGCGGTACATTCTCAGCAGATTGCCATTGCATTTACTTTGGTTGTCATTTCGTTTGCATTGTACGGATTTTCGCTTGATGTGATGTCGGTGATAATCGGTTTGATGTTTTCAGGTTTAGCTTATTATTATTTTGGCACTGTCACAAAGAAAAAGATATTAAAACGTTCGGATGAAATGCTGAACGAATTTTCAGAAGTAGTATCAAAACTTGCCTTGCTCACCAACGCCGGTATGATCTTAAGAGAAGCGTGGGAGGAAGTAGCCTTTGGCGGTGAGGGAATTATCTACAATGAAATGAGAAGATCGGTCGGTGAAATGAACAATGGTGTTTCCGAAATAGATGCTATTTATTCATTTGGCAGCCGCTGTATGATACCGGAAATCAAAAAGTTCACCGCTACGATTATTCAGGGCATGGTAAAAGGTAACAGTGAACTTTCGGGGATGATGCTTACACAGAGTAAAGAAGTCTGGCAGCTGAAAAAACAATTAGTCAGACGTGCCGGTGAAAAAGCAGCAAGCAAACTATTGATCCCTATGATGATTATGTTTGTAGGAATTTTGATTATGATCGTTGTTCCTATTTTCACTAATCTGGGAGTATAAATTCCATTTGGCTAATACATTTTTAGTATAAGCAGTTCAATATAGGAAGGGGGTGAATCCAATGAAATTCGAAAACGTAAAAACAATGGGTCTTATCGCAAAATATAAGCTTATGAAACTGTTTTCTGATGAGCGTGGAGATGTCAACGTAGTTGCTATTGTTGTACTGATCGGTGTAGCAGTTCTTCTTGCTATTTTGTTTAAGGATCAGATAGGAGCTTTGTTGGCGAGCTTGCTTCGAACGATCAATGAAAATGCAGAAGGTGTAGTGAATGATCCTATAGGCGGCGGTGCTGCTCCGGAATAATATTCACCAATGTATTGTTTTTTATTGTTTTATCAGCACACTGACAGAACAAAACGTTTTAGCAGACGATAGGATACCGTTCTGCTTCGCAAAGAACGAGGGGAATTATATGATCCGATAATATATAGTTCCCCTTGTTTGATGTATCCGTCTACTTTCCAAAATATATAGTAAAGGAAGTAATAAGTATGATAGAAAAAATAAAGAAAAAATTATCGGATGAAAACGCCGCTGTTCAGATTGTAGAGGCATCTTTTGTATTTCCTATCATGTTTATTATCCTGTTCTTTCTGATCTATATGGGAAACGCATTTTACTTGAAATCACAGGTGGAAGCGATCACTGAAAAATATGCGATCGAAGGGGCATCGTACTGTGCAGATCCTCTATTGGCAACGATGAAAGAACAGGGAAAAGTCCCTTCGTTAAAGGATCTGAAAACAAAGCCATACAGATATATCTTTGGGGGAATGAGTGAGATAGAAGATAAGATCCAAGGTGAAATACAGAATGAGTTGGATAATAATATAACCTCTTTTTTTAAAAATATGAATCCGACTTTTTCTGTAGGTGCTAAACCGGCATCTTTTGACAATAAGATTTTTTATTCTACTTTTTCGGTACAAATTGATTATTCCATCACTATGCCGATCCGGTATCTGGGGGCAGAATCGCCTCCTATACTGACGATTTCATCCCGAGCGGAAGTTCCCGTTAATGATACGGCAGAGTTTATCCGCAATACGGATATGGTCATTGATCTATTCTCGGGAACCAAAGCAGGACAAAAAATATCGGAATTTTTTGGTAAGATCAACGACTTCTTGGGAAATTTTGCAGGTAAAGGAGATGACTAAATCGTGAAATTCTGGACGAAAACAAAAGGTGCAGTTTCCGTATTTCTGGCACTGATTCTTGTTCCTATGACAATGATCTCATCATTGTATGTTGATGCAAGTAAGGTGTATCTTGGCAAAAGTGTGGTTGAATCGGCCGGCGATCTTGCACTGAATACGGCTCTTACACAATATGACACCAAATTGAAAGATTTATACGGATTGTTCGCCACGGCTCAGGATACAGATGAGTTATATGAAAGCTTGGAAGAATATTACAAAACTTGTATTACTTCATCGGGTGTGGGGGAGAAGGACGCCGAAAGTTATACGGATCTGATTATGGAACAACTGGGTTTGGTGGCAAAAGAAGACCAGGCAGCAGATTTGCTGAATATGCAGCTGGTTGATTTTGAAGTATCCAAAAATAAGGATGCTACACTGGCTAACCCGACTGTTATGGAAAAACAGATCGTAGACTTTATGAAATACCGTGCTCCGATCAATACCGGACTCAGCTTTTTATCATCGATGCAGAGTTTTTCCACTTTGAGTGAACAAACGGATCTGGTGGATAAGCGAAAGGTTTATTATGAAAAAGAAAACGATGTGATGAAGCTTTTGAAAGAGGCTTGGGACAATATCAATGAATACAATGGACTTGACTTAATAAAGGAAGATGATTATTTTGATCAATTAAGTCAAAGCTTCAAAGAAACAGGTCCCAACAGTTGGAAGAATATTTATCAGACCCAAATCAACAAAAAAGTAATTATGGATCTGTATGATACTCAGGATCACGTAGATTTTAACCGTAACAGAACATCGTGTACTTCTACAGGTTATACTGCTGTCAATGGCAACTATGTCTACGAAGATGTATGGAAAATCGCTGAAACATCATCGTGGGTCGATAGATATAATGATGGAACATACAGTAAAAGTCACCTTCCGTCAAAAACAAAAATCAAAAACCTGATGACAACTTACGAAACAAATTTTAATAAGGTAAATTCATATTGGGCAGATTTTTCCAGTGATACTCCTCCTGCTGATGTGTATGACCTTCAGTATCTGGTACAGAGTGACCGCAAGGGTCTGACAAACTTCTGGGGAGCCTATGTTAATTGGTACAATAGTTATAACCAGCTGAAATCCGCTATGACGTGGGCACAGGGTTATGAGTCCGAAGATCTCGATGACATTAAAAATACCAAACTGAAATTTGCGGGACGGCCTGAAATTACCATAGAAAGCTATTTTTCTGAAGTCGAGGGACATTTCGGTCCGAATGGTTCAGGCTCAAAAATTCAGACCTATAGTACATTCTTTAATATGATGGCAGATATTTCTGAAGATGTCATTTCTCACGACAAAACAAATACTTCAGAAGTGAATTCAAAAGCAGAAGAAATAGGAAAAAAAGCGAAGTCCTACTACGAAACATTGATCAAAGGAGCAGAAAAACTGGAGGCTGCTTCTGCAAAAATCAAAGAAGCTGTTGAGTCTGTTCAGGACGGCGGAGATCTTGCCAATGCCAAGAGCGAATGGAAGGCGGCATCGGAAGGCAGCAAAGTAAAAGATACTTCGATGGCAAAACAAGACCAGGCTGAAATTGCTCATTTGAATACATCGCTCAATGTTGAAGATATGAATAAGATGACAAAACGTCTGGATACAGTAGCTGAAAAACTGAGACTGACTGCTGAAGAAGTTAAAAAACATCAATTTGACGGTAAATTTATTGGTGATCTTCAAAGTTATGAGGATGTTAAGTCAGCTATTCGTGACAAGGTCGGTGATACCGAATTAAAACATGTCAGTTTGGATACCACGACATTGATCTCTCAGGCAAATGGATGGTTTCAATGGGACAATGGCAGCATTAGTATCAGTTGGATCCATCAGTCCGGAAAACAGCCTAAACTGCACGGAACAGATACGGATAAATTGAATTTCTATTCCTATTTGTATACCCATTTTAATAAGGGTGAAGTTTCGGCTAGCACAGAGAAAAAAGAGGAAGACAAGGACAATGGTGAAAAACTGTACGATAATATTAAGGGAAAATCGTCCGATTCTTCCTCTGAAAAGGCAGACGAGGCAGACAAAGGCTCGATCAGCAATGATTCTGAAATCAAAAACTTATCCGGTAAGCCTTCCGAACAATCGAGTGAAGAAATTCAAGCAAAATACGCCGAGGTAAAAACAGATGATTCGGCAGCCAAATCAACCAGTACCAGTCTGGGTGCAATGTTCTCCAATTTATCATCTGCTCTGACGGATATGGGTACGGATTTAAGAGATAAGCTTTATGTGTCGGATTATGTTCTGAGTATGTTCAGTTATGATACGATTGAAAATGAATTTAAAGTAAAAAATTCCGGTAAGGAAGTAAAACTGCAAACATTAACATTGACTCCCATTAATGCTGATCATAACTATGCTTACGGAAAAGAAGTAGAGTACATTATATATGGCGGCAAAAATGCCGAAAATCTGACCAAAGCATATGGCTCTATATTCGGTATCCGATTTGGTTTTAATGTTATTTATGCATTTATGGATTCCTCTATCCGTGATTCCGCATTTGCAATAGCCACGCCTATTTCGGCAGCTACTTTGGGAGTCATTCCTGTTCCGCTGATACAGGCAGCTATTATTATCGGTATTGCCTGTTGTGAATCTGCTATTGATCTGGTAGATCTGAAAAACGGTGAAAAAGTACCCCTCTTCAAAACATCGGATACATGGCATTGTTCCGTCAAAGGCTTGATCAACGAAGCAAAAGGACTGGCAGGAGAGGCAGTTAAAAAAGTCGGCGGTCTGGTTATTGACGAAGGATATGAGGAAATCAGCAAGCTTTTGGATATGACGGATGAAGAACTGACCAAGTATATGGATACAGCTTCTGAGGAAGTGAAAAATAAATTGGTGAATTATACCACTAATTCATACGATGATCTTATTACAAAGAATGCGGATATTGCTATTCAAAAATTAACGACATCGGCTCAGAATGCCATTAATAAATTGGGTATCAATTCGGATACAACCGTTATTTCTGAAATAGAAACTGGTTTGGATAACTGGATTGCTTCTGAAGCTGCAGGTACAGATACGGACAATGATATGGCTTATCTTGCAAAGAAAAAGGCAGTTGAAGTCATTAAAG
This sequence comes from uncultured Ruminococcus sp., assembly GCA_902802985.1. GTDB lineage: Bacteria > Bacillota > Clostridia > Oscillospirales > Acutalibacteraceae > UBA1213. The sequence goes on along the minus strand of CADCOE010000035.1, from coordinate 1,237 downwards.
CCGACTGTATTCCCGGATTTGTTGCTGAGCTGAAGAAAAGCATCGAAGGCAGCGGTGAAACAGTGGATCAGATTTTGAATACGTCTGCCGATGACGTGGTCGATGGTATGAGCGGAAAAGTAATGGATTATATCAAACGAATCCGAGATAAAATAAGCAATGCCATCAATACCGGTGTTGACAGTATTTCAAAAAAATTAAAATCCTATAAAGAAGAAGCAGTGACGAAACTGAAAACGTCCCTCGGAGAAGGTGCCAGTTCACTCAAAGACACTTTGAATGAAAGTGTCGATAAATTTTTCGGTTCGGGTGGAGGCAAGTCTGACAAAACAGGAGGTATCTCATCCCTTTTGTCTTTTGCTTACAGCGATTATTTACGACTGTTTTTGATGATAGGTCTTTATACTGACGAGCAGGGTGTACTTTTAAGAACCGCCGATGTTATTCAAGCCAATATGGCAAAAAAAGAAGTGGAAGATGATAATTATAGTTTGTTTAACTCCTCAGTTTATGTTGATATTCAAGCTGATGTACAAGTAAAGCCGATTTTACTTGCAATGCCATTATTTGCGGATGTAGAAAATAATCCGACCTCCAATACAAACTGGTATACCATTCGATATAAAAATGTCAAAGGATATTAAAAGGTGATAGATATGCTGAAAAAAATAACCCTCGTGTTGATGATAACCCTGATTGCCGTCTCTTTTTCGGGATGTAGCCAACCAACAGAAAATGAAGGTACAGTGAATACGAATAGTACGGTTGCGTCTGTTCAGACCGCGGACAATACAAGCGAAAATTCCCAAGAAACATCTTCTAAACAGGATCTATATCCTCAGCTCACCAATTCCTATAAAGTGCCCATGCAGCCCATCTATTTCAGGGCACCGGGGTATAGTGAGCTGGAAAAAGTTTTAAGTGAATTGTTCATTATCTACAATGAGAAAGTGGTGGCAATCACTTATGACGATATTAATGATAGAGGACCAACACTTCAGGATGCTCATGACCGACTGATGCTGGATGTGAATGTTGGTGTGGAAAATTATTTTAAATTTGATCCTGAGGAGTTGAAAAACCTCAAAACAGAACAAAAACAAATGAACGGGTATGATACGATTTATTTTGAAGGGCAAATTAAATCAGAACAAGTAAAAAAGGGAGCTTATGTTGTAGGCTATTCGTTTATTGCTAATGATGTACCCTGTAACATTACCGGTATTGTACTTGATGT
>CADCOE010000034.1 GCA_902802985.1 uncultured Ruminococcus sp. | reverse complement strand
TTTTCTATGTGTAACTGCAAAGTATTGAAACACTATGCCCCGTTTCAGCGGATAGTAAATCTCACCCCCGGCTTCTGCCGTGGCAGACGAACATTACTTTTATCATAGAATTTTCCTTTCATAAAATGCCGCATTTTGCGAGGGTGTCGGGGTGGCGTGGTTACTTTGACAGAGTGGGGCGAAAATTACAATTCTTTGCAAAACAGGGCAAATCAGGGAAGCCGTTAGTAGTAAAATCGTAGTAAAACGAGGGGCGGATTACCACTAAGGGGTCATTGAGGTAAAGCAGAATTTGTCAATTATGATTTCCTATGAGCTTTTCCATCCAAATCATATTGTACCAGCGACCGAATTTGTATCCGCATTTATGGAATGTTCCAACCTTTGAGAAGCCAATGTGTTGATGAAATTGCTCACTGTTTCGGGTAAGATATTCATCCTCCACTACGGGACCACCAATGCAGGCATACAAGTTCAAAATGCCCATATCCTTTAAAGCCAGTTCAAGAGCTTCATACAGTGCGCGCCCATAACCACAGCCTTTTGAATTGTGATCCAGATAAATCGTTATCTCGCAGGAATGGTCATACGCAGCTCTGCCGATAAATGCTCCTGCATAGGCATAGCCTCGTATAATGCCACCCTCTTCAAGGACAAGATACGGATACTTTTTCAGTGTACCACTGATGCGGTTTCTGAACGTTTCCAAAGAAGGTGCGTCACACTCGAAGGTTATAGCTGTTTTCTTCACGTAGTAGGCATATATTTCAAGCAGCCGTTCAGCGTCTTCAACTGTCGCTTTTCGTATCATCGGTATCATCTCCTCCGCAAATTCTGTTTTACACCATTATACCACACCTATACCGATCCCAGCTACCCTTTTTTGCATTTTTTCAAAACAGAAAAACAGCCCATATGACGTAAGGGCTGAAAAATGGACAGATCTAATACTTGACAATAGGGCAGAGTTACTGCTAAGGGATGAATTCTTTGCAAAAAATTTCATCCTATCATCAAAAAACGAACCCATTATCACAAGAAATGAGTTCGCTTTTTGAGTCATTGTTATTTATTTTTTCACATTAAATGCATTCATTCCTGCATATTTTGCGGCAGAACCGAGCTGTTCCTCAATTCTTAGGAGCTGATTATATTTTGCCACTCTTTCGCTTCTGCTCGGTGCACCCGTTTTGATCTGGCAGGTGTTAAGTGCAACCGCAAGGTCAGCGATGGTCGTATCTGCTGTTTCACCGGAACGATGTGAGGAAATAGCGGTGTAGCCTGCCTTATGTGCCATTTTGATTGCCTCAAGCGTTTCAGAAACCGTACCGATTTGATTGAGCTTGATAAGAATAGAGTTAGCACAGCCGTTCTCAATACCTTTGGAAAGCCTTTCTGTATTGGTTACAAACAAATCGTCACCGACAAGCTGAACTTTCTTTCCCAGATGTTCCGTCAGACGACGCCAACCTTCCCAATCTTCTTCATCAAGTGCATCTTCGATAGATATTATCGGATACTTATTCACCAAACCTTCCCAATGATCTATCAGCTCGTCTGTTGTGAAATCTTTACCGGATTTCGGCTGATGATAGAAGCCTTTGCCCTTTTCGCTCTTCCATTCAGAGGAAGCGGCATCCATTGCGATCATAAAGTCTTTTCCGGGTTCATAACCGGCATCCTTGACAGCTTCAAGAATTGTTTCTATCGTTTCTTCATCAGAAGAGAGATTTGGTGCAAAACCACCCTCATCGCCTACGGAAGTAGCAAGACCTCTGTTTTTAAGAATTTTGGCAAGCGAATGGAACACCTCAGTACACCAGCGGAGCGCTTCGCTGAAGGTAGGTGCTCCGACAGGCATAATCATAAATTCCTGCGTATCAACTGTATTTGTGGCATGAGCACCGCCATTGAGAATGTTCATCATCGGTACGGGGAGAGTTGTTCCCTGTACACCGCCAAGAAATTTGTAAAGTGGTATATCCAGTGAAGCCGCTGCTGCTTTTGCGGCTGCGATAGAAACAGCAAGAATGGCATTAGCACCAAGCTTACTTTTGTCCTTTGTACCATCAAGATCAAGCATCACCTTATCGACAGCATATACATCTGTCGCATCAATACCTACAAGAGCAGGTGCTATAATGCTGTTGACGTTATCCACCGCCTTCTGAACACCTTTACCGCCATAACGGGTCTTATCACCATCACGAAGCTCTAAAGCCTCAAATTCTCCCGTAGAAGCTCCGCTCGGAGAAGTACCCCTTGCTACTGTACCGTCTGCAAGCGTTATTTCAGCTTCCACTGTCGGATTTCCTCTTGAATCAATGATTTGTCTGGCAAATACCTTTTCAATTTCTGAGTACATAATCATCTTCCTCTCTGATATTCTTTTATCCAAATTTATCCAAACGGTCGGTCGACACATTGGCAATACAAAAACATTTTGCATCCTACCCAAGCCGACCGAAAGAAGCAGCGATCAGCTCGGGAGACACAAATGATTTACACAAGTTAGATAAATCTAACTATATGTAATTATATATATCTAACCTTTTTTTGTCAAGCATTTTATTGATTATTTGTAACTATTCAGAACAACAAAAAATTGTATACCTGCACAAAAGAAATTTTGAAATATCGAATAGCAGGCATGCAGATGAAAGA
>CADCOE010000033.1 GCA_902802985.1 uncultured Ruminococcus sp. | reverse complement strand
TGTTTGAATAGTTCCATATTGTCTGCCATTATAGAAAAAATAACCTGTTGCAAAGCTCTCTCACTTTCAAGTCTGGCACTCTGTTCATCTGAATTCTTCATGGCATTTTGGTATTTTTCGTCTTTTGATACCATCGCAGGTATTTCAAGTATCTGTCGGCGAACATTATCTGAATCATTCCAGTGTATGCTGCCAAACATATCATTGAAGTCGGATAAAATAACAGATAACAGATCCATCTCCGGCTCAACAATATGGCCTGCGTTGCCTGTGGGAACAGGAGTAACCTCGGAATCAGAATCATCCAGTTTCATTGACATAGACTCGCGGGCCTCGTTTCGATAGCTTTCCAGGTCGATTGCTTCAAGAATCCCCTGTGTCAGATCATCCTCGCGGGGAGAAGGTAATTTGGGTATCAGCAAATTCAGAAATATTGAAAGCCTTTCCCACTCGGCATTTCCATATGGAAGAATTGCTCCAAGAAAACTATATGTACGACAGAATGACTTTGCTGCACTTTTAAACTTTATCTGATCATTTGTATCAAGCTGATTGTATACAGATGCACAGGCATCAAGAGTAGGATCGAGTCTGTCTCTGCTTTCACCGTTCAGATAAAGGTTTACTATACGCTCAACATCTTCTGCGGAGTATACCTGGTATTCTTCCATGTCTGCTACTTGGTCATAAAGTTTGTTAGGATCGGTTTCGCCGGATAAAATAGTGGTTCGATAATAGCGTGAAAATGATTTTTCTATAGATTCCGGTTTGTTGGCAAAGTCAAGAACAAATGTATCATATTTCTGCGGATGACAGCGGTTAAGTCTTGATAATGTTTGTACAGCTTTTATATCAGTGAGCATTTTATCAACATACATTGTATGAAGCAGTGGCTCATCAAAGCCCGTCTGAAACATATCCGCTACTATAAGAATACGGTATGGGTCTTTCTTGAACTCCCTTGGTATTTTCGCATCGGGAAAACCATTCAAGCCGGCAGAAGTCAGCAGCGGTTCCTGACCATTGTATTTGCATTCACCGGAAAAAGCAATAATTGTCTTATATGGGCTGTGTCTTTCAGAAAGGCACTTGTTGATAGCGTAATAGTATTCTATACAGCGCGGAATACTTGTCGTTACAACCATTGCACGAGCCTGTCCGCCTATTTTACCTTTGGCAATAACTTGTTCGTGGAAGTGTTCGACCATCATAGCGGCTTTTTTAGCTATGGTATAGCTGTTTCCCTCCACAAAGCTGCGGAGTTTCTTTTGTGCTCTCTTTTTATCAAACATAGGATCGTCTTCAACAGTTTTCATTAACTTGTAAAAACTGTCAATTGGGGTGTAATTTTGAAGCACATCCAGAATAAATCCTTCCTGAATAGCTTGTTTCATTGTATATACATGGAAGGGATGTCGTTTTGGTTTGCCATCTTCATCAAGTACAGGATTGCCGTATTGATCCAGTACAAGCTCTCCGAAAATTTCAATCGTCTTATTCTTAGGTGTTGCAGTAAAGGCAAAATAGCTGGCATTTTTCAACAGCTTGCGACCTTCCATCAATGCAATGATTTTATCCTCATTATCCATTTTATCATCGGATGCAAGACCCGATAATGCAAGATTCATTTGTGCCGAATTACGTCCGCTTTGACCGGAGTGCGCTTCATCAATGATTATAGCAAAATGATTATTTACATGATCTGCTCCGATTTGCGGAACAATATAAGGAAACTTTTCAATAGTGGTAACAATAATTCGTTTGCCGTCTGTGATAGCTTTTGTAAGATCACCTGAATGTTCTGCCCATGCGACAGTACTGCTGACCTGCATAAACTGCTTTATTGTGTCTCTGATTTGTTTGTCAAGGATACGGCGGTCTGTAACAACGATTATAGAATTAAACATCGGGCGACCGTCCCACTCAAGTCCGATAAGCTGATGTGCAAGCCACGCAATAGAATTTGATTTCCCGCTGCCTGCACTATGCTGAATGAGGTATTTCAAACCGACACCGTTTTTCTGAACATCTGCGAGAAGCCTGGTGACCACATCCAGCTGATGATAACGCGGGAATATCTGTATTTCTGTTTTCTTCTTTGTTTCCTCATCAATATTAACGACTACCTGAGCATAGTTTTCGATAATGAGTGTCAGTTTATCCTTTGTCAATATGTCTTTCCAAAGGTAGTCCGTTTTTATTCCATCGGGATTGGGCGGATTACCAGCACCGTCGTTGTATCCCTTGTCAAAGGGCAGAAACCAGCTATTCTTGCCGGCTAATTTCGTGCAGAACTTGATACGGGCATCATCTAAGGCAAAATGCACCATACAGCGTTTGAAAGAAAACAATAATTCTTTTGGGCTGCGATCTTTCTTGTATTGCTCAACAGCATCATCTGTATTCTGTTTGGTAAGCTGGTTTTTCAGTTCAAATGTAAT
>CADCOE010000032.1 GCA_902802985.1 uncultured Ruminococcus sp. | reverse complement strand
CCGGTAACCGGACTTGAACCGGTACGGTATTTCTACCGAGGGATTTTAAGTCCCTTGCGTCTGCCTATTTCGCCATACCGGCAGATTGATAACGGGATCATTATATCATAAAGAGATAAATTTTGCAAGAGATCAGGCAAAATACTTTACTATAAGAGATATATTTTCACGAATAGCGAAATATTTTTATGAGCCTATTGACTTATTATGCAAAAATTTGTATAATTGTCTTATCTGTTATAGATAAAATGCAAGGAACGGGAGAAGTAGCAGTTGCCTCCTGCGTACAGAGAGCTGTTGTTTGGTGCAAAACAGCCGCAGCACAATGTGAAGTAGCCCGGGAGCAGTTTTGCCGAACACCGCAGTAAGCAAAAACGGCAGCCGACCGTTACATCGGCAGTATTCGATATGCACTTGCATATCCGATATGAGGTTTTTTACCATATCCAAAAAGAGTGGTACAGCGAGGTTTACGTTAATGAACGCTTCGTCTCTTTGTTACAAAGAGTCGGGGCTTTTTTGTTATCACGTAACCCGTACAACACGATATTGTTTTACGGAGGTTTTATTATGCAGCTTACAGGTTCTGAAATTATCGCTGAGTGCCTTTTGGAGCAGGGCGTTGACACCGTATTCGGTTATCCGGGCGGTGCTGTACTCAATATTTATGACGCACTGTATCAGTACAGCGATAAAATCACACACATTCTTTCCGCACACGAACAGGGTGCCGCACACGCCGCTGACGGCTACGCCCGTACAACAGGCAAATGTGGGGTCGTAATCGCCACTTCCGGTCCGGGTGCCACCAATCTTGTCACAGGTATTGCCACAGCATATATGGATTCGATCCCAATGGTTGCCATTACCGGTAATGTTACCAATGACCTTTTGGCTCGTGACAGCTTTCAGGAAGTAGACATCTGTGGCATTACAATGCCTATCACCAAACATAACTTTATTGTCAAGGACGTCAACGATCTCGCCAATGTCATCCGCAAAGCATTCCGCATTGCTATGTCAGGACGAAAAGGACCTGTTCTGATCGACATTCCCAAAGACGTAACGGGAGCTAAGTGTGAATATACACCCGAACCTCCCTCTTTGCCCGAAAATCCGCTAATTGCAACCGATGCGGACTTCGCCACAGCAGCACAAGCCGTTAATCACGCCAAGCGTCCCATTATCTATATGGGCGGTGGTGTGATCAGTGCCAATGCAGAAAAGGAGCTTCTTGCCTTTGCGGAAAAGATTGACTGTCCCGTTGCTACCTCTGTGATGGGGTTAAGCGGATTTCCGTCGTCTCACAGACTGTTTATAGGCACCATCGGTATGCACGGCGGCTATGAAACCGGAAAAGCGACCGATAATGCAGATCTGATCATTACAGCAGGTGCCAGATTTTCCGACCGTGTAGCAGGTGACCGTGAAAAATTCGGCAAAGATGCCACCATCATTCAGTTGGACATTGATAAAGCCGAGATCAACAAAAACGTCAAGATCAACTGTCCACTCATTGGTGATCTAAAAGATACTCTTGCCAGACTTACCGCCGCTGTCAGTGAAACCAGACACGATGAATGGAACGCACAAGTCAGCGAATGGGCTAAAAAGTCGACTGTCAGTGAAACCCCCGCTTCCGAGAACTACGCTCATCCCTATCATATCATTGACACCGTACGCAGTCTAACCAAAGACAGCGACATCATTGTAACGGATGTAGGACAGCATCAGATGTGGGTATCACAAAGATACCGTTTTGAAGACCCCCGCACATGGTGTACTTCCGGCGGACTGGGTACAATGGGTTACGGTCTAGGTGCTGCCATCGGTGCTTCTGTTGCCAATCCCGGCAAGCGAGTTGTCCTGTTTACGGGAGACGGCAGCTTTCATATGAACCTTAACGAACTGGCAACGGTTTGTTCTTATGATCTTCCCATAGTGGTAGTTGTAATGAACAACACCGTACTCGGTATGGTAAGACAGTGGCAGAAACTGTTTTACGGCAGACGTTTTTCTCAGACCGACCCCCACAGAAAAACCGATTTTACCGAGCTTGCCAAAGCATTCGGTGTTAGAGGCTTGAGAATACACAACGATTCCGAAGCAGAAAACGTTCTCAAAGAAGCTTTTGCTTCCAAAGAACCTGTTGTGATCGACTGTCTGATCTCTCCTGATGAAAATGTTCTTCCGATGATTCCCCCCGGTAAAACAGTTGATGAAATGATAACGAAAATGGAGTGATAATAATGGAAAACAAACAAATCATCGGACTTCTTGTCCACAATCACCCCGGCGTACTGCTCAGAATTACCGGTCTTATCACACGCCGAGGCTTTAATATTGACAGCCTTACTGTCAGTCCTGCCGGTCTGGAGGGATATTCCCGAATGACCATGCGTATCAACGGTGACGACAATCAAGTCGAGCAGTTTATCAACCAGATGATAAAGATCGTCGATGTCAAAAAAGCAGAAATCCTTCCCGAAGAAGCATCCACTGCATCGGAATTGATATTGATTAAAGTTTGCAGCACCGATACCGATCCCAACAACATTCTTGCGGTCACTGCTGCCTATCACGCATCGCTGGTCAATCTGGGCGAAAATTCAATGACATTCCGTGCTTCAGGTACTCCCGGAGAAATCGACAAAATGGCATCTGAATTAGCAGAGTTTGGCATTATGGAAATGGCACGTACCGGCATTGCTGCCCTTGAAAACGGCGACAACTGTCTTGCTGACAGATAATGACTTTTATAGAATTGCCAAAACGGACTTTCACCTCCTAGTGACTGCCTATTTCGAGCAGACTCAAAAGCGACAGAGTGATTTTTCACTCTGTCGCTTTTTTTGTATTTATACCAGTTCAAAATCTTCCCAACAGGGCATATAGACCGCCATCTGTTCGGCAATAGCGATCCTTTGACTGTCGGTCAGCGTATCGCTGCACGTAAAACGGATCACTCCCTCATCGTTGCTTTCTGTAAATACTCCATGTACATTAAATATTTCTTGATATTTTTCGAGATAAGCCATTGTGTTATTCTGATTGGACACCGAAAGGGCCGCCAGAACCGCTTTTTTTCGTCCCGACATCGTATGGTCAATATGACAGCGACATACCGTTTGTTCCATTATATCCAATCCGTAGTCCTGCGCCGTGGATACAAAACACTCTCTGAGCATTGTTTCCAGCTCACGATATAAAACTGCCAACCCCTCTGCATACGCCATCAATTCATCATAAATCAATGTTCCCTCGGCAATATGGTACAATCCTGTTTTGCCAAGCTTTTCACTCATCGACGCAAACGCATCCATATGTAACCTCCTGTTTATCCTTCTGTTGGGATCATATCCACACTGACGGTTCCCAGTACCGCCAGATGTCCCAAAGCAGTAATATGATCCTCAAATTGCACCAGCTGATAATTATCCACTCCGTCAACATCATAGATCACATTGCCCAAAGAAGCCGCTGTCACTTTTTCCCCGACCAAAAGCCTTTCAAAATACGCTGTCACTGCTGCAACCACTTTAGGGCTGACATCGGCAAAAAGCTGGCTGCCCGACGTGGAAATTCTGACGCTGACATTCACTGTGTCGAGTGTTGCGTGATAAATAGATGCCGACACACCAAATGATTTATTGGCATTGATCATATTCTGTACATTAAGATACGCTTCATCACTGGCTCTTGCCCCCTTGCCGGCAATATAAAGGATAAGTGCATTTCGCTGAGTAGGGTTATTGGTCACGGATGCCGAATACACTCCGTCCACCGAAACAGCAAGAGAGGTATAATAGCTTCGGTTTAACCCATTAGGTTTGTTACGAATATGTTCGATCAATCTTTTTCGAAGGGAGTCATCATTTTCGTCATCCGTTCCCCCTGTAAAGCTTGTAGCATTAGTAATGCCGATACCCACCGAAAAATAGGTCACAATAGTTGTCACCTGTCGGGAAGATATATTATACTGACTGCCGCTGTTTTCGGCTTCACAGCGGGCATAGGCAAAGCTGCTGCCTCTTTCAATGATCAATTCCTCTTTGGTGATATAATTGAGCGTACCATCGCTGGTAGTACACAGCGTCCCGGCAGGGATAGTCACCGCAAATTCCAACGGCATATCCAGTCGGAACATAATTCGTCCCTGTGCCTTGTTTCCCTTTTGTCTTTGTATTCCTGCCTGCTGTGCGTGGCGATCCAATGACTCTCCGCTTGCCGTCAGGGCAAACATCTGATTTTTGATATGGTCAAGCTGCGAAGTCAGTGAAAATATCTCTCCTGCCAACACCCTCATTCTGACACCGACATCACTGACTCTGTCGGCATCATAACCGGAAAGTTCCCTGAATTTATTGCTCATTCTCTCAAGAATATTTTCATAACTGTCATTCATCTTACTCCTCCGTATTTCTCACCTGAACTTCAAAAACTGTATCCTGTACAACAACACTGACCCACACCGCACCGTCATCGATGGTAACACCCACCACCTCTGCTCCTTCCACATCAGCGAGAGCTGCCCTTGCACAGGCTTCCACCTCCTCAATGCAGTTTTCACTGCTTAGATCCACCTTACCAATGTCGCTGCCCAACTCCCTGTCATAGATAAACGCTCCTTTGTGAGCCGACAGCATAATATACACCTGCTGACGAATTTCCTGTATGCCACTGACGGTCAGCACTTCATCGCCGCTTTGTTCAAAATCTCCGCTGATATGCAGTGCCGTATCCATTTTAAAACTCCCTTCCGTTGATAATAACCTTTCCGTCATTTCTCAGTTCTATCATTGCTCCGCCTTCGGAATACAACAGCAGCTCACCTGGTTTCAGCGCATAGGTATTATCCGGTATTTTTACACCGATACACATTCTTCCCGATTCTGTATTCATCACGACCGCATCACTGTCATTGGAAGGAATATACATCATTCCTCCCGGTGCTGCCAAAGCAAACTGACTGGTGCCATCAACAGCAGCAGCGGCAATTCTTCGTTCCGCGCTGTAATGAATACGCCCCGCCTCACAGGCAAAACGATCGTTTTCCTGAACCGCCATATTCTTTGATAATTTCATTTCTCCCTCACCTCTGCAAAAATTTTTGTTTTTTCACCGTTTTGGTCAAAATAATAATGAAGTTCTCTGACTCTGAGATGTTGGTCTTTTCCATCCAAAATTAACTTGGCTCCCCGTTCGCAAAGAATACAGCCGCTGTATTCCAGTTCCCACTGCTCATATTGGCGGTTACTTTTTTGCAAAAGCTCCTTTGCACTCAGCACGGTTCGGCTTTTGCTGTCAACAGAATTAACATATCGCTTTCTATGAATACCGAGCCTGTGTGCCGATGGATTAACCAAAGGCATTTCGTATCCGCCGTTGCGATAAGTTCTGGCATAAATATCGGAAATCACACTGCTTCTGTTCAATGTTTTCCTGACCGAAAGACATTGACGGGAAGAAACACAGACCAATTCCTCACTTTCGTCTCCCGATACATCAATCACCCGATTATTTCTCAATCGGGGAACGGTATGCAAAAAATTAACACAAAACGTTTTCAATACTGCCCATTCGCTCATTCCCTTGGTCACATCCAGTTCCCCGTTAAACGCCTGATCCGACCCCATATATTTCGTAAATCCCAAAGGCACAAAATGTCTTTTCATCAAAAGTCCCATTGACGGCATACAATAAGTTTGCGGCAACGCTTCATTGTCCAGCAAAATGCACTCCCTACTTCTGGCTTTCACAGTCAATACTTTTCCGGAGGTTCGCACATCGGTGATCTGACAGTCAACTTTGCCTTCAAAAGCCATTTCTCCCTCGTGATAGACCTCTATTTCATCCAACACGGGAATAGTCCCGTTCACAGCAAATACGGCGACCAAGCTGTCGGCAGGAGCATCCTCGGATGATACGATACTGACTTTGACAGGTCTTTTCAATCGAGTGACATTTCCGTCAATGTCCTTAAGTACAAACTTCAGCACAACCGTACCCTCCTTCCTGCCCTGATCACTTGATCGGGTCGTGCTATATCGGGATTAAGTTCCATCAGTTCTTCCACAGCAACCCGAAATTCATATGATATATCCCATAAAGTTTTCGTACTGTTTCCCAAACATTCACAGTCACTTTGGTCAGACGATTTTTCAAAGCTTTCCGTAAAGGTAAAGCGGTATCCGATCACCCCTTCTATATCGCTGCCGATCATTTGCAGATCCCCGAACAAGGCATAAATCGGTTTTTGTGACGGAATATACAACATTCCGCCGCCTCCCTCATCAAAAATCCGTTTTAGACTCTCAAACTGCTGCTGACAGTCTGTACCATAAAACTCGCCTTCTCCCGTAACAATCCTGCTGTCCCGTCCCATATCCTGCGTCACACTGTTGGCATAGGGAATCGGCTGACGAGCAATACTGCGTTTGTATGCTATTCTGATAACAGCAGGATTAACGGGAAACACAAATTTTTTAAAGCTCATTTTACCGTCAGTATTCATTGGTTTCCTCCTCTGCATTGAGCTTTCTGTCATATCTCAGAATGTCGAAGAATACTGTTTCAGAGATCCGATACAGTTCTTCGGCATCATAATCCATTGTAGGAGAAACGTCCGTTATTTCTGTTTCCCTCATTTTACTCCTCCGTTTCCATAGCAAGTGCCACCACGCTGATATGTTCTCTCATCCGCTCCTTATTGATTACAAAGGCATAATCATCCCAACAGCAATGCTTCAATCGATATACGATCCCGTCCAATGTCACCGTCACCTCAAAATCATCTATATCTGCAAAGTTGCAATTCTCAAACGGCTGCAAAAACCTAACTCCGACCAAATGCAGCTTATAGTCCTTTCTTCCTTTCATGTAAGCTTTGTCGTCGCTGCAAAAGCAAGTTCTTATTCTGTGAAGTGCCACACTTTGCCGAAGTTCGGCACTTTCTGCCTGCAGCAGCTTTTTTCCGTCAATTTCAACTGAAACATCTCTGCCACTGACGGTCATCACCCTACTCACTCTATCACTCCCCACCAGATTCTGCATATTCTCTCAGGGCAAAGTGCATTACCAGCCGATACGCAAAACTGTTTTTATCATACGCACACTTATCTGCCGATACAGAAGTAATTCTTCTGTCCTCATCGGCTCTGAGCAGCTGTGTGCACACCAATTTGGCACATTCCTCACAGTAAGTTCCGCCTTGCTGTTCGTCAACTGCCACTATCACAGTCATCACTTCCCCGATCACCTCAAAATCATCATTTCCCAGCAGAAATGTCACATTTTGGGAGTGTTCCGAACCGATAACTACCAGTGGCTTTTGAATGGGATAATTCAATTTTTGTCCTTCACGCTGCATTCTGATGTTAAAATTTTTCAATTTCGTATCCGCTTTCAGCTTTTCAAAAAATCCGTCTGTCAATCCGCTCAATTCATCACCCCCTTTTTCTCAGGCAAGCCTTCATATAGTTTCCGACTCTGCACTCATACTCATCCACCCACAGCACGGTAAACTGTTGTTTTTCGTCCAGAACAGTATCACCGTAGCAGGCTCCTTTGAGCAGCCGACTATCAGCGAACATCATATATCGTTCAGGATCCGTCCTGCCCTCATCTGAAAGAATAATACCGCCCGACATATTTTGCTCATAACGAATGGGATAAATAACTGCCGTTCCCTTTTTGGTTTCCGCTGCGGTCACAATCGTCACTTCCCGTCCTATTTTTTCGATTGCCCTTTTAATATTCTCACTCACCCTTTCATACTCTTTCAAACACAAACCCTTCTCCCATATAAATATCTGCAATATTGTCCAATGCTTCACGGCATATTTTCTCGGCAGCCTTTAGCTGTCCCGACGAATTTTTGACAGATATTTGACCAACAGCGATTTCATCTGCACTGCGGCTGACTGACCATAAAACATACTGATAATACGCCAGTGCTGCGGCGGCAAATTCCAATCTGCTGCTTTCCTTGTCCTTATCGCAGGCATTGTTGAGTTTACGCTGAATACTCTGCATCGCACTGTCATATATAAATTGATATTCCAGCACCTGATCACTTTCCAGTCCCGAAAGCCGCTGAAATATATCCACTACCCTTTCCTTTTTCATTCGTTCACCTCCCACCGATCGGCCATTCCGAGAGTCTGACAAGGGAAAAATTAACAAAAGCAGCAGAAGGGGGACAAAGTCCCCGACTTCCTGCACCAAAATTAATACGTCAGCACTTTGACACTGCCTGGAAAAATCTTTGCAAAACCGGCGGTACAGCTGATCGCAGTGCGCTCAAGCTGACGATCGATCAGTTTATCAGTATCCATTACAATTCCACCGGACTGTACCATTTCGAGAGCACAATGTTTATCCAGTCCTATCACCTTGCTGCCACTGATAGAAGGAATGTGCAACAGTGATGCTCCCATAGGCGTAATCATTTTGCCTGTTCCCTGAAAATTCAGTCCTGCCTGAGCATCTTTCATTTCGCTCATATTCAGTAAATCTTTCATCACACTTGTAGGGGCGAGCATTGTATTCAGTTCATAAGGATCAATCTCCCCCCAAAGCTTAACGAGATCGGCATAGGTCAGTGTGCCGCTGACTGCCGCCGAAACTATATCGGCAGGATTGCCATTACCGTCGCCGTTAAGCAGAACATTGACCGCATCTTTTAACTGTTCTCTTGCTATATATGCACCGATCTGACGAAGTGTTACCGTAAACAGATCCAAACGCTGATACTTAATTGCCTCATAAGATGCCACCAACATTCTTCCACGTTTCATCAGCTTAATGAGATTTTCTCCTGTTCTGACATTGGTCTGAGGAAGATATGCTCCTTCCGTCACAGGCTTGAGTGATTTTTCGTCCTCAGTGGGATCCGACACCACCGAGCGATAGTCCATTCCATCTATTACGGTCTTTGCTGCAATGATTTCATTTAGACAGTCTGCATTTTTCATTCCCTGTTTGACAGCTCTGGATACATATTCAGGGAACAACGCTGCCGAGTCGGATGTTTCAAAGAACTTCTGCACCTTGTCGGAATACGCACCACCCACCTTAATGTCAAATCGCTTGAGCTGACGCTGATAAGCGTCCAATCCCTCCAGTTCGCTGCCCTTGTAATTGTCTGAGGGGTCCAGCATTTCAAGCACCTCTGTCAGTGAGTTGCCGCTTCTGTACATACCTTTTTCCAATCTGATAGAATCATAAAATGCCATTATTGATTTCTTCCTTTCTGTTATGTCAATGTATTAAAGAATAATTCCTGCTGTACCATCGGCGGTATCGACATCTACCACCAATATTTGTCTGCCATTAGTGGTATCTGTTTTAATCTTGCCGCTGTTGATCACCAGTTTGGTATAACCGACCGTTACCGTACCCGTATAAGGCAATCTGACATAACCGTCCAGTTGTACTGCCGCATAGCCGTTTCTCAGTCCCTTGCACACACCACAAAATGCTGAAGTCGCTGCTGACACCTTGCCGTTGTCCGAAATCATAACAGGTGCCCCCACTGTTACATCAGCAGCTGTCTCAAAAGTAGCGATATTTTCGCCATAACCGTTAAAAGATACATTCATATGTTAAATCCTCCTCAAATATTTTTATAATTGGTATTATCATTCATATTGTGATTTTTTTCGTTTTCTCTGTTTCTAAAGAGCTGTGGTTTCAGCGGAAATTTTTCTGCCGCTTTCTTTTCAAATGCCTTTTTAAGATCGTCAAGCTGTTCTATACTCATCTTATCCACGATAAAGTCCAACGTTTCCTTGCCAAGTTCCGGCAAAGCCGCCGCTGATAAAGCCCTGACGTCATCGGTCAGTTTTTTTCTGTAATATTCGCCTTGCGCGGCTTGCTGTCTGAGCGTTTCCAATTTTTTAGCAAGAGCTTCGATTTCCTCGGCACTAAAACGCTGTTCTCCGCTATTGAAAAGTTTCTTTTCCACATCCATCATTTCACCTCCTTGGGCATAGCTTTTGATAACACCTGCCGCTTTTTGTGCAGGAACGGCAACAAACGACCATTCATACGCATCAACCGGTTCACACAACTGTGCATAGCAAAGTTTGCCGCTGTAATTTTTTCCCTTGATATGATGGCACGAGGTAATATCCTCGCCACAAATAGAACAAATCCGCTTTTTAACGGCACAACCCACACTGACCTCTTTTTTAATTCCACTATCCAGAGAGAGTATCAATTCCTCGTTGCCCTCACTTTTGGGAATATACGCTCTTGCGCATAAACGACGGTATATTCTGCCATCAGAGCAGTGTTGATCTTGTAGTTGTTCTGTATGGCAGGAAAATATTCTGGCACTTTGATTATCCGCACTTGGTACGTGATCCATTACGCCCGTTACCCCCTCAAAAAGGCTTTTGAGGGTATCGAGTGCTTCATCGGAAAACCGCTCAAAATCCCTGTCAATTTCATTGTCACACAACACTATGGAAAAAACATACACATCTTCCTCTGTCATTTCACGGCGTGTATACTGATTGATCAATGTCAGTTCTCCGTCCAACGGTCTGCCGCTTTTTTCATTCATTTATTTCACCTCTGATTTTCTTTTCGAGGTTATCAGCCTGAGCGTTCAGGAGTCTTGCTCTTGCCAGTTCCACCTCATCCTGAAGATTGATATTATCCCAAACAATATCAATCTTTTCTCTGATACCTCTGAGTTTTTGATACACCAAACAAATCTTTCTGATTGCAGTTTCCACAATTCTCCTGTAATATTCCAATTCACTGGTTAGAATATCTGCCTGCTGAGAAGACATACGCTCCGTAGTTGACCACGTTAGTCCCAGCATAAAGGGCGGTATGGATAGTTTGGACACGATCTGCTCCATCAGTTGTCTGACAGGGACTCCACAGTCGGGTATCTGGTTGTCCGCACCGATGACTTTGATATTAACATCACCTACCGTGACAAAATCCTTTGGTTCAGGACTTTTCATTGCCTTACTCCACTCTCCGGCGATTTGCTTGGCACGTTCCTTAGAAAAGCTTTTTTCATTTTCACCAGGTTTATAAGAAACGGCAAAACGAACATTGCCGACCCTGTCCCAGTTCGTACCTATGGCACGGATAATCTTCATCAGAATATCACTGACCATCGGCAAACCACGCAAGATAGACGTGCCATAAACATTGCCGGGATCGGGCATCACTGCACCGCATAAAATCAACTCGGGATAGTGAACAGGAATTCTTTCCCCACACGGACTGACAGAACAAATCTGCACATCAAACGGATCTTTGCCCAGACTAAGTTCCACATCATCCAACGAAGCAATATATAACCCTGCAATTCCTTTGCCGCTGCTTTCAGGTACAATCTCGGCAACTGCCGTACCGTACATTAACAGCTGCTCCATATAGCCGGACAAAAAGCTGTCAATTCCCGTTTCGACACTATTGACCCTGATATGGCGAAAGAAATCATTCATTTCCTCTTGCACTGTCGGATCTTCGCAGTGCAGCTGAAAGCTGCCTATTAATCGGATAATCTTATAAATTGCCGCATCAATCACAGGAACATTTTCTCTCAACGACCGGTAAAGACGTCTTTCACATCCGCTTGCCGCCGTACCCGTTCCAAAATATGAAAACAAATTTTTACTGTAGCCATCACTGACTGCCGTTTGAAAAGAAACATTTCCTTTTTTCTTTTTGCCAAAAAGCTTCACTCTTTCACCTCCTTTCGAGTCATTTTTCTCTATCCTTAAACTTTACCTCAAACTAACAGATAACATCCGTTTCCTGTGACATCAGCACTTACACACCGAAAGATACAGCGAACGCAAAACACCGCAAGCGTATCGCCCCAGTCAACGGTCGGCAGCAAAAGCAATGAAGGTATCATCGGTATTGTTGAGGATAGTGGTAACGAAATAACGAACATCGTCCATAGAATGATCGTTTTCTTTGCAGGGAACATCTTTTCCTCCGCTTTCCCAACGGTACAAACCAAATTCCCGAATACAATCCTTACATTCTTTGCCAATAATAATTTGTTTTTGTTTTAACGCTGTGCCGGTTTGCCGGATACCATCCAACACATTGTTTTTTGCACGTATAACGTGATAGGTGCCGTGCCGCCTGATCACCTCGATAAAGCTTGCCGCTGATGGATCCACTACGATACAGCGGACATTTCTGTCCCCGATCAGTTCACACAAACCATTGTAGTGTTCTTCATCGGTTCGGGAACAGCCCTCTTTTCGGGAATTATAGTAATATTCATCAATCCTGTACCACACACCTTCCCACAATCCCCATAAACCGAATGAAGACGGATTAATTGTACCGTAATCACACGATACAACATACTCTTCGCATTCATCAGGCACATCGCCCCACATTGCATCGTCTGACATAAACGGATACACCAAACCTTCGCTTGCCGTCCACTTACCCAGTATAAATCGGTCATAAAAACTTCCTGAATAAAGACTTTTGTAACGATTGCGTATTTTTTCCGACAGAGACGGATTATCGTCCATCGTAAAATGCAGATAATACATATTTTTTTCTTTGACCTTTTTGATCCACTCTCTGCAAAACCAATGCTGTGGATACTCAGGATTACAGTTGAACCATAGTTTGGAATTTTCTACTGAACATCGTGCCAATGCCTGCTCCACAAACGATCGGGGCATCAACGCTGCCTCATCAAAGAGCACACCGCACAGCGTCATTCCCTGTATCAATGCCGCCGAGCTTTCATCACGTCCGCCAAACAGATAAAAACGATTGGTTCTGCCCATAGAAGTAACCATAAAGATATTAGACGAAAGTTTTTCCTCCACCCCAAATCCTAAATCTCTGAGGATAGACAAAAGCGGCTGTGCTACATTTCGTTTAACCGAACGGATCGTTTTACCGCAGATCGCAAAGCTGCCTCCGTCAAAAGTCGTCATTGCCCACGACACAAACGATACACTCATACATAGTGTTTTTCCGCTTCTGACTGCACCGTCACAGATAATTCCATCAAATTGGGCGCTTTCTCTCAACGGTGACCACCAACTCAACACATCCAACTGTTTTTTTGAAAACGGTTTAAAGCTCAACTGTCATCCCTCTCAATTTCTTCCTGACACTCCTCTGCCTGTTTTATTCCGCCGATCACGGCTTTATAGAAATCCGACTCCGACCGATTTTCAGACATTCCCGCCATTTCAAGCCTTTCGAGTGCTTTCAATCTGTCAAAAAATTTAATTTCCATTGCCCCCTCTTTTGGACGTTTGATCTCAGCGACATTAAACAAATCATATTCCCTGAGTTGTTCCTCCGATGGTTCATTCGAAAAAATGAGTCTAACTGCATCGCTAACATCACCAAATGCAAGTTTTTCATAACCACTTAGAGATTGTTGTTTTGCCATTTTTTCTCTTTGCCGAAACCGCTCTTCGATTGCAGTTTGAATATCCTTTCTGATCAGTAAACCTGCCGAAGCTTTTTGTGGGTTCAAAAATCCTGCTTTATTCGCCGCTCGTTCGGCATTCCCGCATTCTGCAAAATAAAAACAAAATAATTTTTCCTTGGCATTCAGCTCCTTACGTTTTGGGTTCAATTTTAAAACCTCCTTTCACCTATCCCTACCAAAACGCAAAAATTCGACCCCAAAAGGTCGAATTTCAAAAAAATTATTTTTTAATGTACATTTTTTTATCCTGAAAACTGCTTTTATTGGATTTTTAGATAAAACAAACAATTTCTTCTCCTGTAAAAACGGTGCCACCCCACCATTGATGTTTTTCATATTACTACATATACAATCAAAACCACCCGTTAAACGGGTGGTTTGAGAAAGCCCTATAAGGGCTTATTACGGACGCTGCCCCTTAAGTGGGCTGAGAAAGGTCTGCCAACCGCATTTCATTCTCAGCAACCCCTTAAGGGGTTTTTTATTTTTTCTTGTACTTTTCTCCAGTAAACGGATCCACACTTTCATATATACTTAACTGGTCATTTGCTATGTCTTCTTGCAATTGATTTTGGATGTACTCCTTTATCTTTTTTGTGTTTTTTCCTATTTGCATAACGATCAAAAATCATCAAGGAACTTTTCCCTTTCAAGTATCCCATTATCTGGGCTACACTTTATTTGGGGGTATTGCGATAAGCATATGAATATGATCCGGACACGCTTCTGCTTCAAGTATTTCTACTCCCTTTTGTTCGCACAGTTTCCTTAGTATCTTCCCTATATCTGCCTTTATCTGATTATAGATTACCATTGGAGGTTTTTATTTTCTACTCATAGCTAAAGCTTTTTTGAACCCCCGGCTTAGCCGGGGGTTTTCGTTATACAAAAAAGCGGCTGCCCCTATCGGACAACCGCTAATTTTTCAGTATTCGGACACTTCATTGATATGTCACTAAAAGGTGACATCCTCCCCCACTTTATAGAGGTGGGGCTTCCTGCTTCATCGTTCTCGTAACCTACTAACTCCACAGGCGTAAATCCGGGCTGAACCGTCCCTACTGCCACTAAATTATAAAACAAAACTTTCGTTTTGGCAACCGCTTCAGAAACAAGCTGTAGAACAACCTATAATGGAGCTATATTGCACTTAACGTCAGCTATAGAACACTAATCATCAACTCACTCAACCTATCAACATACTCCTGCCGGCAATTAATAAAATCATTTCTTTCCTGTTCGGCCTTTTCTTCTTCTTCTGCTGTACGATCTATCTCCGAATATTTACCGTAAATACTGATCAGTTTATTTTTATACAATTCTTTCGCCATTGCAGCCTGCTCTGCTGTTTCGGGATGATTCATTACAAAGTATTCTATCCTTGCTTCATTTACACTCAGGTCATTTGCTCCACCGGCATAGTTATGGTCACTATATTGCAAACCGTCATTTTCCCAATTACAAACAGGGCATATATCATAATCATCATATTCGTGAACTACCCATCGTCTAAAGTCAATGGGCTTCCTGCTTCATCGTCCTCGTAACCTACTAACTCCACAGGCGTCAATTCGGGCT
>CADCOE010000031.1 GCA_902802985.1 uncultured Ruminococcus sp. | reverse complement strand
GATCCCTCTCCAGATTCAAGAGAATCCATACCTGCAGTACTTCTGCGGTTACAAGGCCTTCGACGACAGCAAGCCGCCGTTCGATCCTTGGGAAAAAGGGGCATCCTATTCCTTGAATTTTCAAATAAATTTAACCAGGATCTAATGATTGACAAAAAGAAATAGGTGTGATATATTATCGTATAAAAATGATGAAGAAGGTTATTTGTTATTTCAACAAAATGGGAAATACACTGTATACTGCATCGGAGCAGTGTATGCGTTCAGAAATGCAGATCACAATGATACCATAGACAGCGGTTTATTCAAAAGCAGCAGCAATCATTTGGAAAAAGACTCATCTTATTTTTATCAGAATAATACAATTATTGAAAGTTCATGGCATAATACGTTCGATCTTATTACTGCGGGACTATTTCTCATCATATTGATTATATCTATAATATTGACCATCATTTGTATTGTTCAGAAAATAAAGAATAAGGAAAAAATCAAGAAATATATATTACTTATCTGGACAAGTGAAATGATCTGTTTTCTGATCATACTATTCAGTAACGTTCTTGTAATTGGTATCTGGTCTGATAATGACTATTCGCCCGATTATTACAAATACACTGACGGTCGTCATATGATTGTTATTCGAGAAGAATCGTTTTTGCTATATGGCGGAGGAACCATTTATCAGATCAAGGAAAATAACGAAGCCATTATTTTAGAAAATTTCACTACTGATGACGGCGGACGAAATAAAGGAAAATATGAAATAAAATGGTATGATGATTATGCCGAAATTACTTACGACATCTTTAACAACAGTCAGAATAGTGAGCGTACAGTAAAAATTACTTTCGTTTAAATTTTGTATCACTTTAGTAGATATATCTTTGTGGACTGCTTCGGCAGTCCTTTTCTTATCAAAACGGTACCATTTGGGTATGCATATCTAATTTTAAATCATCATTGATGTTACGACTTGGTACCTCCTTGACAGAACAGCAGAAGAGAGTGACGGAACACACTTCCTTCACTCTCTTCTGTATGAGATATTATGCTGCTTTAGATGTATCGGTCGATGGATTGTTTGATGGGGCAGCATTTGCATTGATGTTTTTCACCAACTGCTCGGCTGATTTATCAATTTCCATAATGATCTGATCTGCCATATAGAGATAACCTCCCATTTCATATACATCCTCCGTACCCTGCGTAAAAACATTGTTGTAATCACTTTTAATATATTTCGGATCTTTTTTGTAAGTATTATAAAGTTCTCTTGCCTTTGTACGGACAACAGTAACCATTTCATTGTGATGAACTGTATCCCAATCTGCAAAAGAGGTGCCTATACCGGAACGTACCAATCCTATATATTCAAATTTTGCGGTGAGTTCTTCCATCATACAGTCAAGATCCGTTACGTCACCACTAAAACTGAAATCCTGATAGTAATCGAAAGCTTCGCTCGACTCTGAAATATATCCACTTGGACCGCTGAAAGCTGCGTTTGCCATACCTACCGTATATTCTGTGGATATATTATGATCTGACAAATATTGACGGGTTTTTTGGTAGCTTTGAGGAATATTGATTCTAATATAATCCATTTCACCCATATAATAACCGCCGTAGTTCCGGTAATATCTATAAGGCGGATAATTCGATTTTGAACCTTTAAAATCAATCGTAACTGTCAAATAAGCTTCTTTCAATGTCGTATAACGGGACGAATTACTGCCATAGTTCTGTAAATAATCCTCATCTGCTATAATATCCTCAGCAAGAACATCCAAAAGACCACTCACAAAGCTTTCATCCTTTGGAAGCTGTACGGAGAACAAACGACCTTCCATATCATTGTCACCGTCAGCAAGTCTGCCATCAATATAGTACAGATCGGGTTGTTGTACAACTGTATATTCCTTGCGTAATTCCTTATCCCAAAGAAGCGGAGAAGTTGTATTTTTCTTGGATTCCTCCGAATTGTAGAGTTCCTTCAAAAGATTTTGAACTTTCTCACGATCGTAGTCAACATCATACATATCGTACCATCTCAAAGTACTCACGCCCATCTTGCTTGTGTATCGAAAATCAAAGTTGATACTGTCCAAAAGGGGATATTCAGGCATTATTTTTTCATTGTCCAAATCGGTTATAATGTCCGAATCTTCCTGATCGTCATCGCTTCCCAGATAGTAGGGATACTTATTTTGCTTACGAACAGCATCAATGACCGTTTTATGAATTTCTGTGACGAGCTTGATATTGTTGGGATCTTTATACTCATCGCCCCCAAACTGTACGGAGTTGATAACAGACGGCTCAGGAACATAGGTGTCGATGCCCATTCCGAAGGTAAATCCGAATGCCAGACTAATGACTGCAACCGTTGTAACAAGATAAGCGATCAGTGAGGGGATAAACTTGCTCTTGAAATTTCTTGAAAAAAGGAAGTGCAAAATGATAAATGCTGCAAAACCGATGGTCGTATACCACAAAGCAAAGATGAACATATTGGTATAACCTGAGCGAGAGGTAGAAGCAATAGCCATCCCCACCATACCGCCGCATATGAGCGATCCGCCTGCCTTGACAATAACAGGAAGCCATTTGATATTGATTTCACTCTGTGCTCCCTCTGCCTTATGTTTTTTAGCCAGAAAGTAACCGAAAACAACCATTGCTGCCGTAAAAAGAATGCTCCATATCAAAAGTGAAACAAAAGATGAAGTGGTACTAATGCGGTAAATGAAATCGGAAAAATAATACGTATCCAAAAAGAAACAAAATGCATAAGGAGCCAGCAGTGTGACAACCGGTGCGAATATAACGCTCTCAAACATAACACCGGGGATCATCGCAGATGACATCCCCCAGAAGTACAGTACAATACCGATGTAAACCACATTGACTGCTACAGTAAGCAATGCTGAATCAAATGCAGTTCCGCAACAATAAGCAATCAGCGTGGTAAAGGAATACGCTGCCGCAATGCCGATAATGCCAAAAAGGATCTGCCAAAGTTCTGCCGCTAAAAATTCTGTGGTACGGCAAGTGACCGCCATTACGATCAGGGAACCGACAGTGAACGGAACAGCCACCGATGTGATACCGCCCAAAAGATGCGAAAAATATAATGTGCCTCTCGTGGCAGGAAGAGAACCAAACATATCTACACTGCGTTTATTATGAAGGAAAGAAAACGTCACCAAAGACGAAATAAACGTCAAAAGCATTGCTCCTATCTGTGCCATTGTAATGGAAAATTCCCCTATTTCT
The DNA here is from genome assembly GCA_902802985.1 of uncultured Ruminococcus sp. Classification (GTDB taxonomy): domain Bacteria; phylum Bacillota; class Clostridia; order Oscillospirales; family Acutalibacteraceae; genus UBA1213. The sequence continues at coordinate 41,018 of CADCOE010000031.1, read as the reverse complement.
CCAAAAGTTTGTTCATCCTTTACATAAGATGTGTAGATACCATAAATATCCAATAAAATTCCCACCGCCATTATAATGCCAAATGTCAGTATAATGATTTTGTTTCGTTTAAGCGCCCACTGATACAGCTTCAAAAACGTTTTATTTGAGAATGTTGTTGATGTCATAACCAACCGCCTCCATTTCGCTGATAAATACTTCCTCCAGTGTCAGTGGAAGCATTTCCATATAAACCGGATTAAATGCTCTGATCGCTTCTTCTATCTCTTTACTATCACCTTTGACAGTAAGCGTTATCATTTTTCCTTGACGGCGAAGATTGACGACATTCAATCCTTCAAATGAACTTTCGTCCTTTTCTTCGTTAAATACTGCCTGAATACGATGAATACCAAGCTTTGCCTCATCCAGATCTTTCTCCATTATGACACCGCCTTTATGGATCAATCCGATATGGTCACACACATCCTCCAGTTCTCTGAGATTATGTGAAGAAATAATGACAGTCGTATCATTGTCCGCTACCAGCTCCATCAGCAGCTTTTTGATAAGCTGACGAACAACAGGATCCAGACCATCGAATATTTCGTCCAGAAGAATATATTTTGGGTTAATAGAGAGAGCAAGTATTAATGCCGCCTGACGCTGCATACCTTTCGACATATTGATAATTTTGTCTTTGGTATTAAGAGGAAACAGTGAGGAAATTTTCCGGAACTTTTCCTCATCCCAAGATGGATAAAGTCCTTTATAAAATTTTGCAAGATTTTTCACTGTAGAATTATTATAATAAAACGGATAATCCGAAATAAAAAAGCACTGTTCCTTGATTCTGGGATTTTCAAAAGTACTTTCTCCATCAATTTCCGCCGAACCTCCATCCGGCTTATACACTCCGGAAATAATTCTCAGCAATGTGGATTTACCCGAGCCGTTGGAGCCGATCAGACCAAATACCGAGCCTGTCGGAATGGTAAACGAAAGACTATCCAGTGCTGTTTTTTCTCCGAATTTTTTGGTGATATTCTTAATTTCAAGCATTCTTCTTACCTCCTTCGGAATATGTTTCATCGACTATGTTCCTGACCTCTTCAACAGGAACGCCTAAATCAAAAGCTGTTTTGACTTCCTTGGAAAGATTTTTCATCGTGCTTTCCTTCAATCCGGCAAGCTTGTCGGAGTTATCTGCTACAAACGATCCCTTCCCCACCACAGAGTAAATATAACCGTTTTGTTCCAACATCTGATAAGCCTTTGATACCGTATTCGGGTTAATGCCGAGTGTTGTTGCCAGTTCCCGAACGGTCGCCAGCTTTTCCTGAGGAAGAAGAAGCCCCAATGAAATTTCCTTGACTACCTCGTTATACACTTGGAGATAGATCGGCTCACGACTTCGGTAATTGATCTGGAATGCACTAAACATACTTATTCCCCCTTTTTCAATTTGATATTGTATTAATTAAATGAATACAACTAATACATATAAGGTACACCACTCCCCCACTCCATCAACAAAAGGTGGAAAATCGTTTCCTCCTTTTGTTTTTTGCCGGAAATGTCATCTCTACATCTCTATTACTTAATTGTACCATATCAATTAGTACAATTATAATATAGCACGATAAATCTCACCTGTCAAGAACTTTATCTCAAATATATTGCCAAAATATTCCTGTATTATTTAGAGCATTTTATACAAAGCCGCCGCTGCTGTTTTCAAAGACAGCAGCGGCGGCAGAGAATAATCCTATCTATCAATCAAGAAAATCTTTCAGTTTTTTACTGCGGCTGGGATGGCGAAGCTTACGAAGTGCTTTTGCCTCAATCTGGCGGATACGTTCTCTGGTAACATTAAACACCTCTCCTACTTCTTCCAAGGTACGGGAACGTCCGTCCTCCAGACCGAAACGAAGCTTCAGCACTTGTTCTTCTCGTGGTGTCAGCGTAGAGAGGACATCTCCAAGTTGTTCTTTCAGAAGCGTGTGAGACGCTGCATCCTGTGGTGCAGGAGCGTCGTCATCAGGGATAAAATCGCCCAAATGGCTGTCTTCTTCTTCACCGATAGGGGTTTCAAGAGAAACCGGCTCCTGTGCCACACGCATAATTTCACGAACCTTATCCGTCTGCATATTGAGTACTGCAGAAATTTCTTCTGCAGTCGGCTCGTGACCGTTCTGGTGAAGAAGCTGACTGGACACCTTTTTTACCTTGTTGATGGTTTCCACCATATGTACGGGAATACGGATCGTTCTTGCCTGATCGGCAATCGCTCGGGTAATTGCCTGACGGATCCACCACGTAGCATAAGTTGAAAATTTGAAACCTTTGGTATAATCGAATTTTTCCACTGCTTTGATCAGACCGAGATTACCTTCCTGAATAAGATCCAGAAACTGCATTCCTCGACCAAGGTATCTTTTGGCAATGCTGACAACCAGTCGGAGGTTGGCTTCAGAAAGACGTTTTTTGGCAGCAACGTCACCATCAGAAATTCTGATAGCCAGATCCAATTCTTCGTCCGGCGTCAAAAGCGGTACACGTCCGATTTCTTTCAAATAGATTTTGACGGGGTCGTCAATAGCAATATTTTCGACAGACGGCTCTTCCTCACCATCCTCCGATACCCCGGCGACTTCACCTGTCATCGAGGACAACTGTACATCGTCCAGCATAATATCCTCAAGAGTTTCAACAATTTCCACACCGTTGGTTTCAAGAGTATCATAGAATTTTTCCAGTTGTTCGGGATCAATATCCATTTCGCCAATGGCATCAAGAATTTCCTTGTTGGTAAGCTGCCCCTTCGATTTTCCCAATTCCATCAGATCTTTGAGAACTGTTTTTCTGTCCGGCTGTGGTGATGTTACCATAAAAACTCCTCCTGTTATTTCTTCTTTTCCTTCAGCTTTTGAAGTTGTTCCATCAATGTCTGCGTATCTGCCTGTGCAATTTGTTCGGGAGACATTTTTTCGTTTTCCTCCGCAAGCACCTGCATATACTCTCTTGCCGCCTGTACAGCATCGTTCTCACGAGGATGAGAGGCAAGTATTTTGGCAATACTGCTTACTTCATCGTTGGAAAATTCCCCTGAAATATCGGTCAGTGAAAACTCTCCGCCCTGCATAGCGTGCTTTTTTAATATTTCATAAACCTTACGGTTAAATGATGTGATAAACTGCTCCTTCGATACCCCCGAAAACACCGTATCGGCAGCATCGGGGTTGAGCATAATTAAGGCGAGCAATGCTTCTTCGGCATTGGCCGCTCTTAAATTATAAAACTTTTCGTTGTTGATTTTGTCATTTCTTGCGGATATATGCTCCTGAATGTACCGCTGCTCCCGTTTCTGATGATCCCGCCTGTTCTGACGCTCATAGCGGTGCATCTGATTTTTGAGCGCTGCTTTATCGACATTCAGCTCCTGAGCAAGCTCGGACAAATATACATTTTGTTCAATACTGTTATCCAATCCCGCCAGCAGCCGTGACGCCTGCGTCAGATATTCCACACGCTGCTCGGTCAGGTCGATGTTATAGCGTTTACGCAGGGTATCCAGCTGAAACCGGACATCGCTGCCGCTTTTTTCGAGCAGCATACGAAATCTTGCTGTTCCCTGTTCCCCGTGATTTTTGATATATTCATCAGGATCCTTTCCGTCAGGAACCGTCAGAATCCGTATTCGCAGCCCTGCCTCACGCAGAATAGAAATAGCTCTTGCGGTTGCCTTCTGCCCCGCCTGATCAGCATCATAGCATACCACCACTTCATCACAGTAGCGTTTGAGTACTATTGCCTGTTCCGTAGTCAATGACGTACCCAAAGTTGCCACAGCATTTTCAATGCCTGCTTGATGCAGAGCGATCACATCCATATAGCCCTCTACCAAAATCAACTGTCCATTTGCTTTATTTTTAGCAAACTGAAGAGCAAACAAATTGCGGCTTTTATTAAAAACCGGCGTATCCGATGTGTTGAGATATTTAGGCTTGATGTCCGACATAATGCGGCCGCCGAAAGCAATCACGTTTCCTCTCAGGTCGATGATGGGAAACATCACCCGATCGGAAAATCTATCAAACGGATAATTTTTTTGTGACAGATTAGCAAGATTGGCTTGTATCATTTCCTGCTGGGAAAAACCTTTGCTTTTGAGATGGTTCACCAACTCAAAACGGGACTGCGGAGAATAGCCAAGTCCGAAATGAATGATCGTTTTTTCCGTCAAACCACGTTTTCTCAGATATTCTAATGCCTCTTTTCCTTGGGGTGTATACAGCTGTTTATGATAAAATCTGGCTGCCTCCCGATTTGCCTCATATATTCTGTTTTTAAGGTTAGTGATACCGCTGTCAAAATCTTTCTCCGGCATAGACATTCCTGCTCTCTGCGCCAGAAACTTAACAGCGTCAATATAGTCAAGATTTTCAATACGCCTGACAAACGTGATCACATCCCCGCCCACGCCGCATCCGAAGCAATGAAAAAACTCATTTTCTCTCGATACATTAAAAGACGGTGTTTTTTCTGTATGAAACGGGCAAAGACCTACCATATTTCGTCCTGCTTTTTTGAGATTGACATAACTTGAGATCACATCAACAATATCTGTTCTGCTTTTCAATTCCTGTATAAATTCCTGTGGTATCGGCACCGTTTCACCTCCGTTTTACTGCCGTGCCTTCAAGTACTGCACGGGCAATCAAGTAGATATATGATGATTTGTATTTTCCCGCATTCCCATCGGGAGCTGTATTGTCCAGCTGTGCGGCACGAATATGGAATGAAACACCTCTACGGCGTAATGATCCGTCATTCCCGCAAGATAGTCGCACACGGCACGTTCGGGGCTTTCCAATCGTGCCACACGCTGATTTTCATTGGGAAGATGTTCCGGATGCGACACAAAATAACGGTACATCAACCTGATAAATTCGGGAACTTTTTTTTCCTCGTGTTTGGCATAATCGTTGAGATACACTCTTTCATGCATAAAGAGATGCAGTCGGTCAAAGGCCGATTGAATTTCCTCATCCATTCGCACCTGACCGTCTTTGGTGTGGGTCACGACTGACATCACAAGCGTATTGATACGGGTGGTAGTAGTATTTCCGAGAATTTGGGTAATATCAGACGGTATTTCTTCACTATGCAGCACATTGGCTCGCAGTGCATCATCTATATCGTGATTGATATAGGCGATACGATCAGCCAAACGCACAATTCTGCCCTCTGCCGTATCTGCTTCCTTGCCTTTAGTATGGCAGAGGATACCGTTTCGGGTTTCGTATGTAAGATTTAGCCCTTTTCCGTCCTTTTCGAGAACATCAACAATTCTCAAGCTTTGTTCGTAATGACGAAATCCCGGAGGGAAAATATCATTCAACGCCCGTTCACCCGCGTGACCAAACGGAGTATGTCCCAGATCGTGTCCCAAAGAAATCGCTTCTGTCAGATCCTCGTTCAGCTGCAGTGCCCGTGCAATGGTTCGTGCAATCTGAGACACTTCCAGCGTATGAGTCAGTCTGGTACGGTAGTGATCGCCTTCGGGAGAAAGGAACACCTGTGTTTTATGTTTCAGTCTGCGAAAAGATTTGCTATGGATGATCCTGTCCCTGTCACGCTGAAAATCGGTTCGGATAGGACACTTTTCTTCTTTTCTGAGCCGCCCCTTGCTGCGGGCAGAAAGAGCGGCAAACGGTGACAAAATCTGTTGCTCTGTTAACTCGTTCTGTTCACGAATAGACACAATATCACCTCCGCAAATATCCTCTGTATATATATACGCAAAGAGATACTGAAATACCTTTTTTCTTTTTCGTTATTTTTTTGTACAATGATCCTTATTTCATTTTATAATAGCGTTCTCCAATCACTTCCGTACAGACACTGCCGCAGGTAGCATCCGCTAATTGTTTTTCAAAAACAGCCAGTCGGTTCTGAGTGATATGATACTCTATATCAACCATATCAGAAAATTCCGTATTGTCGATCACTCCACCGTTGGCAGGAATCAGACCTGAAATCTTGCCATACTGATTGTAGTCACAGCGGAGAACCGCCTGACAACAATGTTCCATAGTGACAATACCGCCAGCCTCCAGAGCAATTTTAGCACCTTTGGTGTAGGCTCGTACCAACCCTCCTGCTCCCAGCAGAATACCGCCAAAGTATCTCGTCACCACCACTGCGACATCTGTAACATCAGATTTGAGAATAACATCCAGCACAGGCATTCCTGCCGTACCGTGAGGTTCCCCATCATCCGAAAAACGTTTAATTTGACCATCACGCAGCACATAGGCATATACATTATGAGTAGCGTCCCAGTGAATTTGACGCTTTTCATTAATAAAATCGATTGCTTCCTGCTCGGCAGCAACAGGTTTGACATACCCGATAAATTTAGAACGCTGTTCAACAAATTCGTCACTGCTCTCTTTTTCGATAGTTTGGTAGGATGACATTTCAATACCTCCGATTGATACAATAGCTGTTGATTCATTTCCATTGGATAGGGCAAAAATTGATTTTATTTTATCAAAGATCGTCTGAAAAGTCAAAACACACATCCGATCCGATCAACACAGGTATTTTAAGCTATGACTTTGGTCATCAATGAAAAACGGCGATACACCAATAACTGTGTATCGCCTTAACCATGCGGATAATAGCCTATCATTTGCCCATACCGTAACGCTTCTTGAATTTATCAACACGTCCGCCTGTATCAACGAGCTTCTGTCTGCCTGTAAAGAACGGGTGACATTTTGAGCATATTTCAACACGGATATCCTTCTTTGTTGAACCTGTTTCGATTACGTTTCCGCAAGCACAAGTGATGGTTGTGGGCTGGTAATTCGGATGAATGTTCTCTTTCATTGTGAGTTCACCTCTTTCGTTTCTACGTAGATAACATACGAATTATAACACATCGTTTCCAAAAATGCAAGGAAAATTTATGATTTTCATAAAATTAATGAATTACAGCCAATATTCCCTTGATTTGTCAGTGAGTTTTGACGGCAAGATCTTCTTTTTGAACAGCAAACGTTTCCTCTGTGGCATCGGTAAGGATTGTTTTAGATTGGGGTAGATTTTTTCTGTCGGTCAGTACAAGTTTCAACAGGATAGGCGTGATAATCGTCGTAACGATTACCACAAGAACAATAGCCGGAAAAAGCTTCGGATCGATGATTCCGGCTTCTGCCCCCTTCTGGGCAACGATGAGCGCCACTTCTCCTCTTGACACCATACCGATACCGATGGCCAATGACTCTCTGTTGCCAAAACGGCACAGTTTCGCACCCAGACCACATCCAATGATCTTGGTTAGAATAGCCACCAACAACAAAACTACCGAGAAAATAATGATCTGACTGTTCATACCGTTCAGCACGGTTGCAATGCCGATGCTGGCAAAAAACACAGGGGAGAAAAACAAAGTTGACGCCGCACTGACTTTTTTGTCGATATAGGCGTGCGAAGAATAGTTGCAAAGTATCAATCCGGCAAAATAAGCACCTGTAATATCTGCTACGCCAAAGAAATATTCCGCACAGAACGACATAATAAAAGCAAAAGCCAGTCCGAATATAACGATACGCTGTTTTTTCTCATAATATTTTTTCGGTATTTTTGACAGCAGCTTGACAGCCAGAGCACAAACTGCCACAAATAAAAAGAACAATCCTATTTTAAAGATCGACTCCACCGGATTGACATTCTTATCCTGAATACCGATCACCAGTGTCAAAACAATAATACCGATAATATCATCAATAATCGCTGCTCCAAGAATGGCAGTGCCCATCTTGGTTTTAAGCTTTCCCAGTTCTCTGAGTGTTTCCACTGTAATGCTCACCGAAGTTGCCATCAGGACTACTCCAACAAAAACGGCTCTAATGTCCCAGAAGTTTCCTCCCATAAATAAACTGTAGGTCAATGCTCCGCCAAACATCGGCACCACCACACCGATCAATGCGATCACGACCGAGGCAAGCCCCGTTTTTTTCAGCTCCGAGAAATCTGTACCAATACCCGCCAGAAACATCAGCAGGATCACACCGATTTCTGCCGTCTTGGTAATAAAATCGCCGCCCTGCACCAAATTCAGACACGACGGACCCACGATCAAACCCGCCAGCAATGCACCTACCACCTGCGGCATATTCACCTTCTTTGAGAGCAGTCCCAGCAACTTGGTTGATGCCAGCAAGATCGTCAGCACAAGCAAAAATGTATATGTGCCGAATGTGCTTTCGTTCATTTTTCTCTTCCTTTCTTTTTCAAAAATCCGAACAATAAGATAGCACATTTTCTTTTTCTCTGCAAGTATTAATTTTGGATTTTTGAAAAGAAATGACAAAAATTAAACAAATTTAAAAATTTGTCTAAGATCATACTACCTGGAACAAATAGAATTTCAGATAATCGGTTTCGGGAACATTCCATAAAATCGGATGATCGGCTGACTGCTGACGGGACTCTATCTGCCTGAGTGATACGCCTGCATCCAATGCCGCACTTCGAAGCATTTCTTCAAAGCGTTCCCTTGTCATAAAGTGAGAACAAGAACAAGTCGCTAAATACCCTCCGTGAGGCAGCAGCTTCATTGCACGCAGATTGATTTCCTTGTAACCTCTGACAGCACTGTCGACCGTAGCACGGGACTTGGTAAAGGCAGGCGGATCCAAAATGATAAAATCATACTTTTCATCCTTAGGCATCGCAGGCAGCAGATCAAACACATTGGCTGCTTTAAAGGACATTTTGCCGTCAAGGCCATTCATTCGGGCATTTCTTTTTGCCATCGTTACAGCATCCTCCGAAATATCTACGGCACACACGTGTTCTGCTCCGCCTTTTGCTGCATTCAGTGCAAACGAACCTGTATGGGTAAAGCAGTCAAGCACCCTTTTTCCCTTCGCAAGTCGGGAAACGGCAAGGCGGTTGTATTTCTGGTCGAGGAAAAAACCCGTTTTCTGCCCATTTTCAAAATCCACATTGTATCGGATCCCATTTTCCACTATCATCGTCTCCGTTGTATCGGGAACGGGGACACCACTGCCCCGATAAAAGCCCTTCCCCTCTTCCAGTCCTTCCAAACGGCGGATATTGACATCATTCCGTTCATAAATGCCTTTGATATTCATTCCGTCCTCATTCAGCACCCGATAAAGCAGAGGGAATATCATATTTTTTCGCTGTTCCATTCCCAGTGACAAAGTCTGCGCTACCAATATATCATTGAACTTATCCACAGTAAGTCCCGGAAAAGTGTCTGCCTCCCCAAAAATCACACGGCAGCAGTTGAGATCCTCTCTCATTACCGTTTTTCGGTAATCCCACGCATAACGGATACGACGCTCAAAAAATGCTTTGTCAAAACGGTCATTGGCATTCCTTGAAATCAATCGGATACGGATTTTGGAATGGCTGTTGTAAAATCCCGAGCCGAGAAATCTGCCCTTACCGCTCACCACATCAACAATATCACCGTCTGTAGGTTTGCCGTCTAACGCCACCACTTCGGCATCATAGACCCACGGATGTCCTTGTTTCAGACTGAGTTCCGCCTTTTTGGTGATCTCAGCAATAATATACTCTCTTTTTTTGAATGACATTCTTTTTTCCCCCTATGGCAGCACCAACCGCCTGTTTTTCTGTTTTCTCCATCCTGTTTTTCTCAGCGATGAAGAAATCCCTCCGGTCCACACGACATAGTTAACTCAGTGAACAGGTTTATTATAACAGTTTCCCTTCTGACAGTAAAGAACAAATACAGCCGATGCACAGAGAAACAAGTTCTGTGCATCGGCTGTTGAGGAAGCTGTAAAATGGATCAGCTAACGGCAGTATTACCACCAGCTTGATACATTATAGTACAGGTCTTGGTATCTTTGTGCCGAACGAGCCCACGAGAAGTCCTGCTGCATTCCTCTCTTGGCAATTTCTTCCCAACGGGTTCTCTCGGTAAAGTAAACCGTTTTGGCGTAGTTGATGGCACTAAGCATTTCATCGGCATTGTAATTAGCGAACGAGAAACCGGTACCGGTATTGTCATACCAGTTGTAGGGCTGCACGGTATCACGCAGACCGCCTGTTTCACGCACGATCGGCACCGTGCCGTAACGCAGCGAAATGAGCTGTGTCAGTCCGCACGGTTCAAAACGTGACGGCATCAGCATTGCATCGGCAGCCGCATAAAGCTTATGTGCACGGTTATCGGAATAGTAAATATTTGCCGACACTCTTTCGGGATACTTCCATTGATAGTGCCGGAACAAATTCTCGTACTTTTCTTCTCCCGTACCGAGAACGACAAACTGTGTATGTTCATCCGTAATCCCCTCGATCACGTGATTGACAAGGTCAAGACCCTTTTGATCGGTCAAACGTGAGATAATAGCGATCATAAATTTGTTATCATCTACAGGCAGTCCGAGTTCTTCCTGCAAGCCACGCTTGTTCATTACTTTCTTCTGGAAGGTATCTGCCGTATAATGTTCATAGATTTGAATATCGTGTTCGGGATTGTATACATTATAGTCAATACCGTTAACAATACCGCACAGGGAATGGTTCTTATGACGCATCAATCCGTCAAGTCCTTCGCCGTAATACGGCATTTGAATTTCTCCTGCATAAGTATCACTGACGGTCGTCACATATTCACAGAACACAATACCTCCCTTGAGCATATTGGCATCTTTCTTATATTCCATATTCTCGGGAGTAAATACATAATCCGGGAAATTGGTCAAGTACTTGAAGGTTTTGATGTCCCAGATACCCTGGAATTTCAGGTTATGAATAGTCATAATGGTTTTGGTATTCCAGAAAAAGCCGTTATCTCTGAAGATGGTTCTCATAAAGACAGGTACCAACGCAGCCTGCCAGTCGTGGCAGTGAATGATGTCAGGCTTAAAGTTCACAACGGGGAGAATGGCAAGAACCGCTTTACAGAAAAACGTAAAACGTTCTATATCCCATTTCAAATCGCTGGTATAGGGCGAATCTCCGCCGAAATAACCCTCATTGTCAATGAAGTAATATTGAATACCCTCAAATTCATATTCCATAATACCGACATACACGTGGTTTGGCATTTGTCCCAGATCCATATAAAAGCTTGTAACATAATTGAAATGCTGACGGTATTCCCACGGAATACACATATATTTTGGGATAACGACACGTACATCGAATTGACTTTTGTCTATCATTTTAGGAAGTGCACCAACCACATCGGCAAGCCCTCCCGTTTTGATAAACGGATAACATTCTGATGCGACAAACAAAATATTTTTCATATAACTCCTCCGTTCAATTTCAAATTTTCAATATATTTTTTCGGTAAACAAACACCAAATATACCTAATGTCATTATAATAAAAAATTCCAGAACATTCAATAGATTTTTGAGTAATATGCAAAAAATATTTCCGAACCGTTCCCCTTTATGAAGAGAAATGGCTCTCTGATGTAAGCGGATGTAATGCAAAAGCGGAACAAAGCCATCCATACTTTGTTCCGCCCAAAAGAATAAACAAGAACATCGTTACCTTAGAGATCCATTTTCATTATTCCTTCTTGCCGCTTTTTTATTATTTATATTCTTTTTCGGCAATCCTATTGCCTGATGAGTCATTATAGCGTATCACAAGAGAAATATCATTCTGAGCCACCTGCTTTTCCAGCGTTGTAATAAAAAATTTCATTGCAGGCTCATATTCATCCAGAGCGGCATTAATAGATTTCTTGCGGGTATCATCGCTGTCAGACTGGAGCGTAACGGTATAAACCAGACGATTACCGTTTTCAACAGTAATTTTGGTATCGGTCACATCCCCTGTTCCCGAACCGATTGCTCTGTCAATATCTATCGTATCGGACGAATGATTTAGCAAATCTTCCAAAGTTTTAAAACGTCCGTCCTCAGATGCCGCAGCACTGTCTGACGAAGAGGAGGAGTTTGTTTCTGTCAGAACCCGTTCATATATAACAGAACCATCGGCATTCAATACTTTCACAACGAGTTTCACATCACTGGTATCCATTGTTCCGAGCAATGGCTGATAATTTTCTATTTGCTGCTCCAGAAGATTTTTGATATTTTCCTTTTGTGCATCATCCAAATTCAGCTGTTCCCTATACTGAATAACGACCGTGACCGTTCCGTCATCATACTGTATATCTGTAGTGTACAGCTCATTGGAATAGGTATCGGTGATCGACTCCAACTGCTCTTGTGTTTCGGATGCTTCCATCAACTCCCTGAGCGAAAATTTTTCGGCAAGAGTTGCTTCTTCCGATGACCCACCGGACTCCAATATTTTGTCACGCTCTGATGCAGACGGACTGCCTGCCGGCACACTGCTTTTCACATCACTGGCTTCAGAAACACTTTTTTCTGTTTTTGGGCTGCTTTGAGCAGCCGACGGTGTATCAGGCGAGGTCACCTCACTTTGTGATTCACCGATTTCCGATACGGCAGAGTTTTCGGTCTGTTCTGCCGTACTGCACGCCGAAAACACCGGTACAGTCATCGTAAGAACCGCAGCTACAGCAATCAAACGAGTTAATTTTTTCATATGGCACCTCCTGAATGGAATATCCCTATTGTACAATACCGTTACGGTACAAGTCAACCGTGAAATTATTCCTCATACTTCGCATTTTCGTCCGCATTCTCCTCCGATGATCCGACATCGGAAACAACCACATCTTTTTCATCAAATTCACGTTCAAAAATCACATTACCCTCATAGTCATAATAACGAACCACAACGGTAATATGATTGCTGTTGATACACTCTCTCAACATCCCTACAAGATCGGTATAAGTTTGTTTTTGCTCATCCATTGTGGTTGTCAGTGTTTTGAGTACCGCATCGGGATAATTGAGCTGTTCCGTATAAGTACGCTCAAAAACCAGTTTGGTATCTCCTTCTACTTTCACAGTGTTCTCCATAGGAAGGGAATTTTCCACATCCGACTTATTCAAATCAGCGATCGCTTTTTTTGCCGAGTCGGACTTCAGATATTCCTCGAGTGTTTTATACTTCACTGCCTTGATATTACTATCCTGTCCAAATACGATCTCCTCCTTGCTGACAGTATTTGACTCCAGTATGACAGGGATGGAGGACTCTTGTGTTTGTGTGCTTTCCTGCGTTTTGCTTGACTGTACCGATGTAGCGGACGATGTACTTGACGTTTCCTTGATTTCTTTGCTGTCAGAACCGCTGCAGGCTGTCAGTGACATACCGATCACAGCACTCAATGCCAAAGCAGAAATAATCACTTTCCAATGTTTCATAGTTGACCTCCGTACAGAGAATTTAGCGATCCGCCTCATCCACAAACGCAAATCGGCTGACATCAAACAAACCGCAGTCCGTGATCCTGATTTCGGGAATAACGGGCAGCGCCGTAAAAGACAATGTAATAAACGGATCAATATTTTTGTTAATGCCCATAGAATACGCTATTTTTATCATTTCGTCAAGTGCGGGAATAAAATTCTCTGCTTTTTCCAGGCTCATCAGTCCTCCCAGTGTCAACGGAAGGGAACCGATTACCTGACCGTCTGCCACGATTGTATATCCGCCGTCAATACGCTCCAGTTCCCGGACAGCAGCCAGCATATCGCTGTCATTATCACCCACAATGATAATATTATGACTGTCGTGGGCAACGGTGGTGGCAACTGCACCGTGTGTCAGTCCGTATCCTGCAAGATAAGCCGACGCTGTACAGCCTGTTGCGTGGTGACGCTCAACAACCGTTATCTTTCTGACAGTGCCGTTTTTCATTCCTTCTTGTACCTCATTGTGTGTCATTGTCAGTTTACGGGTAACAATTTGTCCTTCGATCAGTCCGATGACGGAATATTTTTCTTTTTCGGGTACAGCAAAGTCTGATTGGTCGAGTGGAGCAACATTCACCGAATGCAGCAGTTTTTCGCCATAAACGTACGGCTTTGGAGACTTGATCTGTGCCAGCGGCACACCGTCTTTATAAACATCATATACCGTCATATCTTCAAGACTGTCCAGTACCACCATATCCGCCCGATAACCGCAGGCAATGGCACCAATATGCCGCAAACCATAAATATGGGCTGCATTGATCGTAGCCATTTGAACAGCACGGACAGGCGGCACTCCCAATGCGATCGCTTTTTTGATATTCATACGGATGGTGCCTTCTCTGCATATATCAGCAAAATGTTTATCATCCGTACAAAATGCCATCCGTGATGTGTCGATCTTGTTTTTGACAACGCCGCTGATAATGTCAGTCAGGTTTCTGCTTGCCGAACCTTCCCGTACCAACACTGCCATTCCGCATCTCAGTTTTTCCAGTGCTTCCTCATAGGATACGCTTTCGTGATCAGTATGAATGCCTGCCACAGCATAAGCGTTCAGTTCCTTACCCGAATACCCAGGAGCGTGACCGTCAATGACCATACCGGAAAACGTCCTCAGCTTATCCATCACTTCTTTGTTTTGCTGAAGAACACCCACTGCATTCATCATCTCTCCCAAACCCAACACGTGGGGATCGTTTTTAAACCGTGACAGTTCCTCTGCATTCAACACTGCTCCCGAGTGCTCAAAGCCGGTGGATGGAACACAGGACGGAAGCATTACATAATAGTTGATCGGACACCGATCTGCTGCTGCCAAAATATCCGATAAAGCATCCGAACCTCCTACATTAGCGATCTCGTGCGGATCGGTAATGATCGTGGTAGTGCCCCATTTCAGTTCTTCCATCGAATAGACTGCCGGTGTCACCATTGAGGACTCTACATGCACGTGTGCGTTAATAAACCCCGGCGCCACATAACGATGTGCCACATCAAATTCCCGTTTACCGCTGTATTGTCCTACTCCGACGATCACTCCGTCATTCACGGCAATATCTCCGTTGACGATTTCTCCCGTCAGGACATTGATCACCCTTGCGTTCTTGAGCACTAACTCGGGTTTTTCTACGGCAAGCGCCGCATTAACCAGATTTTCGACATTCATTGTTTCATCTCCAAAATACCGTTATATTTTCTGCTGCAAAAGGCTCCTTTTTCAAACAACATTCTCTCCATATCACTGACAGAAAAGGCGAACTATCCGCCTGCCATTTAACGCAGTCATCTTACCTTTTTATTATAGTAAACCGACCAAAACAAGTCAATACAAACCAATCATTTTGACAAAGGGAGGCAAAAATGCTTTTTTTTCATAATTTATCCCCCTTATGAGGGATTAGTCGCTTGACACTGATTTTGCATAATGATATAATTATCTTTATCCGAAAGGGGGAATAACATGATAAGCGGTGCTGAAATAATGGTGAGATGCCTTCAGGAAGAAGGCGTGGAAATCGTGTTTGGCTATCCGGGTGCGGTCATTTGTCCGTTTTTTGACAAACTGCATGATACAGAAATAAAAGCGATCCTGGTTCGTCAGGAACAAAATGCTGCCCATGCGGCAAGCGGTTATGCAAGGGCATTGTCACGGGTTGGTGTCTGTGTCGCCACATCGGGTCCCGGTGCATTGAATATGATTACAGGTATTGCAACTGCTTATATGGATTCTATCCCTATGGTAGCAATTACAGGTCAGGTCAGAAGCGATGTTTTGGGGCGTGACGTTTTTCAGGAAGCCGATATTACGGGTGCCTGCGAATCCTTCGTCAAACACAGCTATCTGGTCAAAGATACTGCGGAACTGCCAAGAATTTTTAAGGAAGCTTTTCATATTGCCTCCACGGGTCGTCCCGGACCTGTACTGATCGATGTTCCCGTTGACGTACAGGAAGCAGAACTGGAAAGCTTTGAATATCCCGAAAAGGTTAATATCATTGGCTACAAACCCAGCGTACACGGTCATCCAATGCAAATCAAACGTGCTTTGGAAATGATCGCCCAGTCCCGGCGTCCCGTTATTTGTGCGGGCGGCGGTGTGCTGACATCGGGAGCAAAGCCAAAACTGCGTGAGTTTTCAAGCCGAACCAATATTCCCGTGGTATCCACAATGATGGGAATAGGCGTTATGCCGTCGCAATCTCCTTTGTATGTCGGAATGATCGGTTCTCACGGTACAAAAGCTGCCAATATGACCGTTCACGAGGCAGATCTGGTGATACTCTGCGGTGCCAGAGTCGGTGACAGAGCCGTTGCTTCTCCCGATCAGGTAGCAGAACACGCTAATATTATCCATATTGATATTGACCCTGCCGAAATCGGCAAAAATATGAAAACAACCATTCCGATCGTCGGGGATATGAAAAATGTTATTTCTCAGATGCTCAAGGATATTGATTATAAGGCACCTGATGAATGGCTTGACCATATCCATCAGCGACAGGAAGAATATCAAAAAGAACCTGTCCGATTTGAAGGCTTTGTGGAACCCAAAAGCTTTATTGCCAAGCTGTCCTCTATGCTCCGTCAAAAAGCTATCCTCATTGCCGATGTCGGTCAAAATCAGATATGGTGTGCCAACAACTTCAAAATGTCTGACGGACGTTTTTTCACCTCGGGCGGTATGGGGACTATGGGCTATTCCGTTCCTGCTGCAGTAGGAGCCAAATTGGCAAGACCGAACCGTGATGTCGTAGCGGTATGCGGTGACGGTTCATTTCAGATGTCACTCAATGAATTGGCTACCATTGCCCAAAATGGTTTGAATGTCAAGATTATTGTGATGGAAAACAATGTTCTTGGAATGGTACACGAGCTGCAGGATATTCACTACAACAGCCGTTATGCTATTACGGAACTGAGTGATGTACCCGACTTTGAAAAATTAGCAGAAGCATACGGTATTGATTCGGTGACCGTTTCTTCTAACGAGGATGCCGAAAAGTATGCCAAACAAATGCTTAGAAGTGACAAGCCGTTCATTCTGATATGCAAGGTCCACCCGAAAACGTCGTCCAGATAACAGGAGTTTTGACAATGAAATATACACTTTCGATTCTCGTGGAAAATCACCCCGGTGTACTTTCAAAAGTTTCGGGTCTGTTTTCAAGACGAGGCTTTAACATAGACAGTCTTGCGGTAGGAATTACCGAGGACAGCAATATCTCGAGAATGACAATCGTTGCCGACGGTGATGAATATGTCATTGAACAGCTGGAAAAACAGCTTAACAAAGTAATACCCGTTATCAAAGTGCGTACCTATACTCAGGGCGGCTTTATCAGCCGTGAATTGGCACTCATCAAGGTCAGCTGCCCTGCCAAACAAAGACTCGACATTATGAAAATTGCCGAGCTGATGGACGCAAAAATCGTCGATGTCGCACTCAATACAATGACACTGCAGTTTGCAGATACATTGGAACGTTTTGAAACATTGACGGATTTATTAAAGCCATATGGCATCCGTGAAATCGTCAGAACAGGAACGGTAGCAATCGAAAAGGACTCTGCCGCACAACGCAAGCAGACGGTTTAACAGATTTCATATAGATATAAAAATGATTTTGGAGGTCTTTCAAATGCCAAAAATTTATTATGAAGCAGATTGCGACATCAATCAGCTCAAAGGTAAAACCGTTGCCATCATTGGTTACGGCAGCCAGGGTCACGCTCACGCTCTTAACCTTCGTGACAGCGGTGTTAACGTTATCATCGGTCTGTACGAGGGAAGCAAACGCTGGAACCACGTTAAGGAACTTGGTTTTGAGGTTTACACCACAGCAGAGGCAACTCAGAAAGCGGACGTTATTATGATCCTCACTCCTGACGAAAAGCAGGCTGACATCTTCAAAAATGACATTGCTCCTAACCTCACAGAGGGTAAGGCAATCGCATTTGCTCACGGCTTTAACATTCACTTCAAGCAGATTGTTCCCCCTTCCAATGTTGACGTATTTATGATTGCTCCGAAGGCTCCGGGTCACACTGTACGTTCCGAATATGTAGAAGGCAAGGGTACTCCTGCTCTCGTTGCTGTATATCAGGATGCTACCGGCAAAGCTCTGGATATTGCTCTTGCTTATGGTGCAGGCATCGGTGCTGCTCGTGCTGCTGTAATGGAAACAACTTTCAGAATTGAAACAGAAACAGACCTCTTCGGTGAACAGGCTGTTCTCTGCGGCGGTGTTACCGCTTTGATGCAGGCAGGCTTTGAAACACTGGTTGAAGCTGGCTATGCTCCCGAGAATGCTTACTTTGAGTGTATCCACGAAATGAAGCTCATCGTAGACCTCATCTACTCCGGCGGCTTCTCTATGATGAGATACTCTATCTCCGATACCGCAGAGTTCGGTGATTACGAAACCGGCAAGAGAATTATCACAGACCAGACAAAGGCTGAAATGAAAAAGGTTCTTGCTGAAATTCAGGACGGTACATTTGCTTCCAAGTGGATCGCTGAAAATAAGAATGGCAGAGCACACTTCAATGCTACAAGAGCTCTTAAGGCTGAACATCAGCTGGAAAAAGTCGGTGCAGAAATTCGCAAGATGTACGCTTGGAATGCTACCGACAAAAAGTATGAGGACTAATTCTGCTCATATCATACTCTAATTTCAAATAATACAAAACTGCGAACCGATTTCATTTTCGGTTCGCAGTTTTTATTATCTCAAAACTTCCGCTATCACCGCATTGGAAACTAAAAAACCCTGTATGGTCAGCCGTATGCTTTGTTCATCCGTTCTGACAAGTCCGTACGACTCTAATTTTCGGGCACGGTCAAAATATTTTCTCGGAATATCCATCCCAAAGTGCTCTCGAAAGCGTTTGTTGTTAATTCCTTCGGTCAGACGCAGTCCAAGCATTATCCATTCTTCTATATTGCCTCCAATACCATCATCCCTTTTTTGGTCAGTGTAAAAGCATTCAAAGGATCTTTCATAATAATACCGTCTGCCCTTCACAAAGGAATGTGCCGATGGTCCAAAACCAATATATTCTTCATCGTGCCAGTATTTCAGATTATGACGGCTCTCAAACCCTGGTTTTGCGAAATTGGATATTTCATATTGTTCAAATCCGTACTCACGCAGTTTTTCACATACCAAAAGATACATTTCTGCCTGAGCATCTTCATCGGGCAGTGCAAGAGTGGAACGTTTTTGGAAATACGGCGTTCCTTCTTCTATTTTCAACAGATAAGCTGAAATATGCTGCACATTATGAGAGGCACAAAACGCAAGCGATCGCAGCAGACTTTCCTTGGTCTGCTGCGGTGTCGCTATCATCAAATCAAGTGAAATATTATCAAACCCTGCCTGCTGTGCCCTTTTGATGCAGCGATCTGCCTGTGCGGAATTATGCAGTCTGCCAAGCAAGGCAAGTTCCTCATCGTTCGCTGACTGCAATCCAATGGAAACACGGTTAAAACCACTGCGGTACAAGTGTGAAAAATCAAAATCCTGCTTAGCAGGATTGATCTCCGCCGTTATCTCCGCTTTGTCAAGAATGAAGGCATTTTCTGCCGCTGCTTTGATTTCAGACAAACGCTTGGCGCCAATCAGGCTCGGTGTGCCGCCTCCGAAATAAAGAGTATCCGC
The DNA here is from genome assembly GCA_902802985.1 of uncultured Ruminococcus sp. Classification (GTDB taxonomy): domain Bacteria; phylum Bacillota; class Clostridia; order Oscillospirales; family Acutalibacteraceae; genus UBA1213. Next base: position 21,483 of record CADCOE010000031.1, on the reverse strand, counting down.
TTTTCGATGAATGTGTTCTCCACATTGGGTGATTTGTCGGCAGAGAACAGCAACATATTCGTTTATTTTAGCAGCATCCGCTGCTGTGGAATAAAAATCACAGTAGGGACATTTTCTTCCACAAAAAGGGATATGAACATACAATCCGATCGGTTGGTTGAAAGAATTCATTTTATCGTTTTGCATCCTTTCTGAGAATAGCCATAATTTCTATCATCAGTGATGCCAATGAAATGATGATAAGCGATATATCCATTATTTTTAACGTATTGAACGCAGCCTCCATTTCCTGATAAGTCGGTTTGCCGTTCATCACAATAAAACAAACCAATCCATCAAAGCTCATTGCCGAATCAAAGGCAGCAAGAGAATTATCTACCAAATAGGTCATCAGAATATAACCCACCAAAATGATAATAATTGTCCCTGTAACAATCGGCTTTTTAGGCTTGTTGATAATGCTGACGACCAATATCGACACAAGGATTGCCGCCGTAATGATAAGTACTATCGGATTAATCATTTCTTCTCTCCCATTATCGGTGTTCCTTTCAGTCTGTCAAACAGTACGGCTGTTTTTAATACGGCTGTTTGTGTTTTGGCATCGGGTATCTGATGATTGAGTACCATTTCGACAGCTTTGTTGAGCGGTATTCTTTCCACATTCAGAAACTCTCCTTCATCCGGTTCAGGCTGCTCATAGTGGTCTATTTTGCAGAAATAAAGATGGATCACTTCTCCACAATAGCCGGGACTGGGATACAACTTGCCAAGTGTCATATATTCTCTGCCAACAGCTCCTGTTTCTTCCAGCAATTCTCTTTTTCCGTTTTCGAGAGGATTTTGTCCTTTTTCCAATTTTCCGGCAGGCAGTTCCAACAGCACTTCTTTATAAGGATAACGAAACTGTCTGACAAACAGCAACTCATCATTGTCGGTAAGAGCTGCAACACATACGCCGCCGGGATGCTCCACTACTTCACGCATAGCGGTTGTTTTATCCTCTAATTCGACCTTGTCGTGTATGACGTGAATAACTTTTCCGTCAAATATTTCTTTTGACTCAAGTGTTTTTTCATAAAGCTTCATTTTTATCGCTCCCAATCTGATTTATTCTTCTGTTTACTTAATTATGACGTACCCCTACCTATAGAGGTGGGGCTTCTCGCTCAAGTACAGCAATCTGTACAGTATCAATGAGCTATCCCCATATGTCCCACGGTTCTTATTTTAGCATTATGCCAATGCTATACGCATAATACCTTCATTTTGTATGTTGATGGCAGCATAGACAAGTCCACTCTCTGACAGATCCGTTTTTTATATCGGGATTTTGATAGCTGCACACACTGCAAAGCGATCAAAATCCATTGTCACTGCAAAAATTTTGTCTGCCGACATTTTCTATCGAAGTCGGTAAATCAGATGCATACCTTCTATAAATTCATAAGACCCGATATATTCATATTGATGTGCTATTTCCTTGGGAATATGTTGGTTCAAATATTCCTGTACATTTTCGTTTTTCAGATAATACTTTTCCCCGTCAAAAGCAGTATGAGAAAAAATATTGGCAGCCCCATCGTCAGATGTTCCTCCCGTATACATCATCAGATACAACGGGGCATCGGACGGAAGCTTTTTCAACTGCTCAGAGCAATCCGACAGATCATTGTAGTCGGTAATGAACACATCATCGGCATTGTATAATTCATAAGAAAAAGAAGATAATGCACTGAAGTCCGACCGCTCATTCAGCACAACAATAACATTACTCTTATGAAAGGTCTTGTGCAAATCCAGATCATTTTCATACTGCCAATAGGACACAATATTCCCGTGCAAAAAGACATTCAATATCATCAGCACTGTCACCACTGTCATCACTTGTTTGCGGTGTCTGGCACGGGAAAACACAAAATACAACAGTGAAAATCCACAGACCGCTGCCAACGGATAGATAATATACAAATATCGGTTGGCAAAGCCAATCAGATACGATACGGTATAGGATGCCACCAAAACAACGGTCACTACCGACAAAAACATTATCCCCAACATTCCATCAATATTAGTCATTTTATGCCATATCCCACGAATAATCCCACGAATGCCAAGCTTTTTGATGTGAGATGCCGCCGAACAAAAACGCTGTTTCATTTTAGAAGGAAACGCTTTTACTTTTGGATCATTCCTGAATAAGAACAATATCGGTAATGCCAATATCACTAAAATTCCAAGAACGGCGGGCAGAAAATAAAACAACCATACCACTTTGCGGCTCTGTATACAAAAGACGTCATTATAAAACAAATACCGCAAAGAAATCAAAATCTGTGTACCAAACATACTTTTGACCGCATTGCCTTCTTCCGAAAGCAAATGGCTGATACTGGCAGGAAACAGTGCAAAAGCAATCAACACGCCCCCCAGCATAGAACAACCATAAAGCAAAAATGCTTTTCTCTGTTTTTTCAACAAATATCGGATACAAAAACATACTGCTGTCACAAAAGCAACAAACAAAAACAAATATTGTGTCAACGCACCCAGTGCCGTTACAATCACAAGAGGAATAAACTCCCTTCCACGAGGCGGCTCCTGTTTCTGATATAGTTTGGAGTGAAGATACATCAAAATGACCGTCCACATTGCCAGCATACAGTACATTCGGATAAACAAGGTGTTATTGACAGCCGCAGGGGTAAACCCCCAGAATAAGCACAATAAAAGTGAAAGATATTTTGATTTTAAAATATTTCTCGACAGCTTATACAGAAAAAACTGCATTACCGCAAAATAAATCAAATTGGGGATCATTCCGTACCAAAAAGAAAAGGTATCGGGAAAAAAGGAACATACTGTATGCAAAACAGCATAAAACAACGGCGGATGTCTGTCTTTCGACTGATTATACCATACCGAATCGTATCGGAATTGTTCTCCCTTCTGCACAGTCAGATATTCCCGGTATTCTTTTCCCGAAAACCATTCATTGACATTTTGAAAGTCACCGGAATAAACATCGCTGCCTTCTAAAAATGGCTGATAAAAACTGTTGGACAAACCATAACTGTACAATTCATCACAATGATAAGAGGTTTTTTCACTGACAAAGCGATACCCGATATGGATGATCTGTACCAAAATAATGACCGCTAACAGAATGATCGGCAATCTCCGATATTCTTTCCGTTTTTCCAACATAAAACTCCTCCCTTTCCCCCTGTAATGATACGGCAGTCTTTCCTCATTTTTGTTACCGTTGTCGTTATCTCTATTGTAAACTATTTTTCGGCAATAATCAATTACTCATACAACTTTTATCTAAGGAACCTCCCGAGAGGAGGAAGTTCCGCAAAAAAATGTTCCGACATTCGAAAATCAGACCGCTTATCCGATTTTCGAATGTCGAAACATCCATATATTATTAACTATGATTGACGATAAGGGATTTTTTTTCTGAGACCCTCCAGCCTGTTCAGAGCTTCACAGAGTGTTTCATCCTTTTTGGCAAAATGAAGGCGGATCAGATGATTGACATTCTCCTTGAAAAAGCTCGAACCGGGTACCGCTCCCACTCCGACATCTCTCGCAAGGATCTCACAAAATTCCAGATCACTTTCGTATCCGAATTCAGAAATATCCAGCAAAATATAATACGCTCCCTGAGGTACAGTGTGGGCGATATGAAGATCGTCCAATCCTTTCAAAAACAGTTCACGCTTTGCCGTGTACTTTGTCTGAAGTTCTTTGTAGTAATCCTCCCCGAAACACAGTCCTGTCACAGCAGCTTCCTGAAGCGGCGCCGCCGCTCCCACTGTCAGAAAATCGTGTACTTTCTTTGCGGTATCTATTATAAACGATGGTGCAATAATATATCCCAATCTCCAGCCTGTGATAGAATAGGTCTTGGACAGTGAAGAACAAGAAATCGTTCTTTCCCACATTCCCGGTAAAGAAGCAAAATAAATATGGCGGTTCGGCTCATACACAATATGCTCATAAACCTCATCCGTAATGACAAAGGCGTCATATTTTTCAGCGAGCTGAGCAATGAATTTTAATTCCTGCTCTGTAAATACCTTGCCGCAGGGATTAGAGGGATTACAAAGAATAAGGGCTTTGGGATGCTGTCGAAAAGCTGCTTCCAGTTCTTCGGGATCAAAATGGAACTCCGGCGGATACAGCGGTACATAAATCGGCTCACTGCCGGAGAGAATGGTATCTGCTCCGTAATTCTCGTAAAACGGAGAAAAAACGACAACCTTGTCTCCGGGATTGGTCACGGTCATAACCGCTGCCATCATCGCCTCCGTACTGCCGCAGGTAACTACAATTTCTCCGTTGGGATCGATCTCTCTTCCCATCCGTACGGACTGTTTCCGGGCAAGAGCCTCACGGAAATTCTGTGCCCCCCACGTAATGGAATACTGATGATAGTCCTCGTGCGATACCTCAGCCAATCGGTCAAGGATTGCCTTGGGTGGGTCAAAATCAGGAAATCCCTGTGATAAATTGACTGCATTGTACTGTAATGAAATTCTGGTCATTCTTCTGATGACCGAGTCGGTAAAATCTTTGGTTCTGTCTGAAAGTGCAGGCATATGGTTTCCTCCTGAAAATCAATAACAGACGATGCATACAAAAACATTTTGTATGCATCGCTGTAGGGGTTATTTTTATATGTTGTATTCAAGCTTTCTTTCGTCAATAATACGCTTCGACTTGTGCTCGCTGCGTGTATCCAGTCCTCCGTCGGGATGTACGATGACGCTGTACGGTTTTACACCGATACGAGCCTTGAGTGAGGCTGATACTTCTGCGGCGATCTGTTCATCAGATTTTTTGTTATCTGCATTTTTTTCGATCTCAACACTGTATTTGCAGGTGAAGTCCTTTTCAAAAACTCTGATAAGATATTCTCCTGTAATATCAGAAATTTCACGGATAACTGCTTCAATATCACTCGGGAATACATTGACTGCCGAAACAATGAACATATCGTCTTTTCTGCCGTTAATATGTATTCTACCATGTGTACGGCCGCATTTGCAAGGGGTATTATCGATCCAGCCTATGTCGCCTGTACGGAAACGGATCAGCGGTCTTGCGTGCTTACGCAGGGTGGTGAATACCAGCTCACCTACTTCACCCGGCTTCAGCACCTCACCTGTATGAATATCAACGGTTTCGACAAGGATATGGTTCTCGGCAATATGCAGGCCGTCTTTGGCTTCGCACATTGCGGCACAAGCTCCAAATATATCAGACAGTCCGTAGAAATCGAACACCTCTGCTCCCCACAGATCTTCTATGGCTTTTCTGGTGGAATCAATAGAACCGCCCAATTCACCTGCTACAATAATTTTTTTGATGTTCAGATCCTTTTTGGGATCGATACCGCTTTTAAGTGCTTTTTCACCAAGCTGCCACGCATAGGAAGGACTTGTCCAGATCACCGTCGGCTGATAGGTTTTGAGTACAAATAACAACCGCTCACTCGGAAGAGTACCGCCCCAAATGCAGAGAGCTCCTAAGTTTTGTGCACCGATAACATCGGGACCTCCTACATAGAGCGAAAAATTCAGAGCGTGAACATATCTGTCATTCGGTCTCATTCCCACCTGCCAGAACCAACGGCTTTCGGTGTCCTGAAATTCATCAAAATCTTTCTTGGTAAACGGACTCATTGTCGGCACACCTGTAGAACCTGATGAAGTCGAAATAAACACTACCTCTTCTTCGGGCACTGCTGCCAGTTCTCCGAGGAAAGAACCTACCCCTTGTGTATCACGCTGTGTTGTTTTATTGATAAAGGGAAATTTTTCAATATCTTTGAGCGTCTTGATGTCCTCAGGCTTTACACCTGCCGCATCAAAACTGCGTTGATAATAAGGGGCATTTTCATAGGCAAACTTGACAATTTCTTTCAGATCCTCCAGCTGTCTGGCTTCCAGTTGATCGTGCGGGAGAGTTTCCAGTTCCTCATCCCAGTATTTATTGTTAATATCTCTGCTCATTGTTTTTTCCTCCTAAAATCAATGAAAATTTTGATTGATGAACTCCCATTTTGTGTCACGAGAGCTGATAATAGTCTGAATATCCTCTTCAGTCAGATGTTTAAACCGTGTCTGCTTTTGAAGATAGGCAGCAACATCACCAAACTGATTTGGTCTGTAATTCAGTGTATACTGCCCGTTTTCATATTCTGCCAGATACCATAAACCGCAGTCCACTACCTCTCTGGCTATGTCAACGGTTTCATCCGTTTTCACGCCCCAGCCGGTAGGACACGGAGCAATGATGTGAATGTACTTGGTTCCTTTGATTTTGGATGCCTTTTCCACTTTTTTCATAAAATCATTCAAATAACCGACACTTGCCGTTGCGGCATAGGAAATACCGTGAGCGGCAACGATCTCAAACATATTTTTCTTTGGTCTGAGATTGCCTCGTATATTTTTACCGGCAGGCGTGGTTGTTGTTTTTGCACCGAACGGAGTCAGCGAACTTTTTTGAATACCCGTGTTCATATATGCTTCGTTATCGTAGCATATATAAAGAATATCATCATTTCTGTCAATAGCTCCCGAAAGTGCCTGCAACCCTATGTCTGCTGTACCGCCGTCACCGGCAAATCCCACGGCGTGAAAATCCGTTATACCTTGTGCCCTGAGTCCTGCCGCTACACCGGTCAGCATAGACGCTGTACCGGCAAAGGTAGAAATAATGGCATTATTGCCAAAACACAACTGAGGAAAGTTAAACCCCACTGCCGACATACAACCTGCCGGCAAAACGGCTATCGAATTTTCTCCGAGTACCTTGAGAGCGATCCTGACGGCAAGGCTGCCGCCACAGCCGGCACAGGCTTTGTGTCCGTAAAAAAATTCTGTTTCATTCAGCGTTTTCGCATTAACAGCCAACTCACACCCCTCCTATTCCCAAAAATTCCGTTTTTACTGTTCTTTCTGTCAATTCTTCCAATATTTTCTCTATTTCCTCGGGAAGAATATTTTTTCCGCCCAAACCACCAATATAATTGGATACAGGAATAGAAATACCTGCTTTATACAGTGCGGAATTGACATTGGTATAGACGGTTCCCTCGTTTCCGAAGGATATATCTTTTTCAAGTACCGCAGCCGCCTTGGCATTGCCGACAGCCTGTGCGATCATTTCATTGGGGAATGGACGCATATAACGTATTCTTACCAATCCTACCTTTTTCCCCTGTTCTCTGAGCTTGTCGATGACCTCCTTCACCAGTCCTGCTATACTGCCCAAAGTAATGATAATGTAATCCGCATCATCGGTGCGATAATTTTCAACTAAACCGCTGTACTGTCTTCCGAATATCTCAGCAAAACGTTTTTCTGCTTGTGTGATGACATCTGCCGCATTCAGCAAACCGATATGTTCTTTATATTTAAAAGCGGTGTTGTGGTCGGGACCTGCCGAAAATCCCAGATTTTTCGGGTGCAGCAAGTCCATTTTATTGTCCGTTTCCAGCGGCGGTAAAAATTCGTCTGCCTGCTCTGCTGCGGGAACATCAACCACTTCATAAGTATGTGTCAATACAAATCCGTCCAGATTGACCATAAAGGGAGTGGATACTGTTTTATGCTCGGCAATATAGTAGCTCATCAATGCCAGATCCAATGCTTCCTGTGCGTTCTCGGCATATGCCTGTATCCATCCGCTGTCTAACAGCGAAAGCGAATCTCTTTGATCGCCGTAAATATTCCACGGGAGTGCTGTAGAACGGTTGGCATTCATCATTACAATGGGAAATCGACCTCCCGAAGCATACGTAAGACATTCTGCCATATAAAGCAAACCTTGCGAAGAAGTTGCCGTAAAAGCCCTTGCTCCGACAGAGGAAGCTCCCATTGCACAAGACAAGGCAGAATGTTCGCTTTCTACGTGGATAAATTCCGATGGCAAGCTGCCGTCCTCCACCATTTCGGAGAGTTTTTCCACGACAATCGTCTGCGGTGTAATGGGATAAGCAGAAATGACCTGCGGCCGTGCCAGCCGTATACCGTATGCAAAGGCTTCATTGCCCGATAAAAATTTTTTTGCCATTATTTTTCCGCCTCCATTCTGATGGCTCCCAACCGACAGACGTTTTTACAGATGCCGCAGCCCTTACAAAAATCATAATCAATTTCCACTTTTCCGTTTGACTTGAATATCACGCCGTCAGGACAATGCAGATAACAAGCAAGACATCCGACACACTGGGTATTGTCTATCACAGGACGAATGCTTCGCCAACCTGCATTTTTAGTAACAAGATAACCTGCTTCATATGATGTCGTATCGGGAATATCTTCTAAGTTTTTGGGGACAAAATCTCTGAGATATGGTTTCATCTTACCGCCTCCCTTGCTGCTTTCACTGCTGCGATATTTTTATCCCACAGTTTTTTGGGCATATTTTCTCTGATCGCCTGTGCTATTTCTTCTATCTCGATTTCGTTAAAGACAGCTGACAACGCTCCCAGCATAATAGTATTGGTGATAGGCAGTCCGAGGATCTCCTTGGCAATCGTATCTCCATCGATCGTGATCACCTTGTTGTCAAAGACAGGATGTTTTGTATTTAAAAGTATCTTTCCGCCGGTTTTGATTTCGGACAATGCTGCCTGCGAAAATAATGTATCATCCAAATAGATACTGTAATCTGCCTGTAAGATTTCGCTGCGGTTGCCGATGGGACGATCGTCAAGCTTGGTAAATGCCCTGATAGGCGCTCCTCGTCTTTCGGGACCGAAGGACGGAAAAGACAGAGCAAATCCGTTTTTCTTTTGTGCATAAGCCGCTCCCAGCAGCCTTGCTGCCGTAAAAGCACCTTGTCCTCCTCTGCCGTGCCATAATACCTGTATCATATGAACCTCACCTTTTCCATCTCAATAAATAATTTTGCAGCTTGTTGAACAGGAACGAAATCACCACCACCACAATACCGATCACCAGCAAGCCGACAATCGTTCTGGTATAATCTCCGAAATCGGAATATTGTTTGACATAGTAACCAAGTCCATCCCTTGCACCGATCATTTCTGCCGATGTCAGTAAGATAAACGAAACGCCAAGTCCTTGATTACAGCCAATAAATATCTGCGGCAGCGAAGCCGGCAGAATGACCGAAAATAACATAGTGAACTTATTGACGTTCAATACCTTTGCTGAGTCGATCAGCCTTTTTTCTACATTTAAAACACCACTCATCGTTCCTGCCAGCACCGGCCAAAAAGTCGCCAAAAAAATAACAAACACCGCTACACTTCTGAATGTCGGCAGCAGAGCAATTCCGTAGGGAATATATACAATAGGCGGAATGGCACCCAGAAATTTAGAAATGTACGTTGCCGCACTGCCAAGTCTTGCTCCCCATCCGAGAAACAATCCCAGAGGAATGGCAACTGCCGCTGCCAGAAGATAACCTTCCAGAATAATGCCTACCGAACTTTTGATGTTGACAAGTATCTTATCAATATCCTCTACAAATTGATAAAAGACTTGTCCCGGTGTCGGGAATAATGCAGGATTCAGCCAATTTCCTTTGGCGGTTGCCAGAGTCCACACGATCAGCAATCCGTACAAAAAACCAATAATATCGGTAAAGAGATTGAGTCCCTCCTGTTTTTTGATAACTGTAGAAAGTATCAGCACCAACACTTCTACACCTACCACAAACCATACAAGATAGGAGGTATGTGGTTCTTTGGATACCTGATCGGGCAAAAGCTGAAGCAAAAGCAATATGATAAACAAAAAATTGGTTACTTTCAAATATCTTTTTTTCCATGTCATTACAACACCACCTCATCTCCGCCGATTTTACCGGCAATGTCACTGTAAAAGAGTGACATCAGTTCGTTTCGGAACAATCCGTACTCTTTTGTCTGTACCAATTCAGCTCTGTTTCTTGGACGTTCAAAAGGAACCGGAATTTCTTTGGCAACTCTTCCGGGATTGGCCGTCATCATTACAATCTTATCGGAAAGCAGGATGGATTCGTCAATATCGTGGGTCACAAATACAACGGTTTTTTTCTCTTGTGTACCGTCACCTTCCCAAAGTTTCAACAAAAGCTCCTGCAAAATCGTGCGGTTTTTGGCATCGATTGCTCCAAACGGTTCATCCATCAACAATATATCCGTATCCATCGCCAGTGCTCGTGCAATCGCCACTCTCTGCTGCATACCGCCCGAAAGCTGTGACGGATATTTGTTTTTAAAATCCTCCAGACCAACTTTATCAAGAAATTGATCTGCAAGCTCCAGCCGTTCTTTTTTGGAAAGGTCTTTTTTGACCTGCTTAATGCCAAAGGCAACGTTCTTTCTTGCTGTCATCCAAGGAAATAGGGAATAATGCTGAAATACCACGCCACGTTCACTTCCTGTTCCGTGGATCGGTTCGCCGTCAATCAGAATTTCGCCGCTTGTGACCGGTTTAATTCCCTCTAAGATGCTCAACAGGGTACTTTTACCACAGCCGCTTGAGCCGATAACACTGACAAACTCTCCTGTTTCTACCGAAAAAGAAACGTCGCTCAGTGCTGTAAAGCTTTTATTTTTTTCCACGTAATCCGCCGTCAAATGACGAATATCTATTTTTCCCATCGGGCTCACCTCTGTATCGCAGACATATTCCGCAGAATAATCTGTTTCTGCGGAATATTGCCCATTCGTATCATTTATTCATACTGATCAAAATGCTCTTTGAGCGATTGATATATCTTATCATCGGGGTCTTCACTAAGGATACTTTCCAATGCTTTCTTGTAAATTTCTGTATTGTACAGCTTATCAATCTCATAATCGTTGGTATAACCAAGTTCTACAATGGAATTCTTTAATGCCACTGTGCCCTGCTTGTCAGGATCGGGATTAGAAGTACCATAACCGCCGTAAATCTCGGTTTTGATATAATCTTCGTCAATGTCGATGTATTTTTTGACATCTTTAATAGTCCCTTCCTGGTTCTCCTGAGAGAACTTATAGGCTTTGATAAAAGCCCTCTCGATGGCATTGTATGTATTGGGGTTTTCTTTGATAGCCGAAGTGGCGGCCACCTGACGGCAGCAAGGCTGATTTTTGAGTGCTTCCTCTTCAGCGCAGCGATAAACGATCTCATAGCCCTGACCCTTAGCAAGCGATGCATAAGGAGAATATACGCTTGCCGCATCAATCGTATCATTTTGCAGTGCCGCATAGGCATCCTTCTGGCTGTCAAAATAAACGATATTGACCTTATCTTTTCCTTCACCGATCGCTATTTTAGCATTTTTCAGCAATATCTGAAGCTCGGCGTCCTGTACACTGTTCTTGACAGAAGCAACATTTCTGCCTTTGAGAATGGATATATCCCAGTCTTTCAATCCTTCGGTGTATTGGGACTTGATCACATAGCCGTGACCATTGGTCATTGCTCCTCCAAAAATGGTCAAATCGTGTCCCTGACTCTGAAATGTTAATGACGGAACCGAACCAATAAAGGCAACATCCAGTTTGCCGGATTCCAGACCATTGGCAAGCTCTGCTGCACTCGAAAATTGTGTCAATTCGGCATTCAGTCCTTCTTCCTCAAAGTAACCTTCTTCCTTTGCCACAAAACCGAGAAGGTGAGCTGTGGAATTCAGATAGCCAATATTGACATCGGTTTTTTCCAACGCTGCGTTGCTTTCGGTTTTCGTTTCAGCACTGTCTGCCTGAGAAGTATTAGTATCGTTAGCCTGAGAAGCTTTGTCAGATGTACTTTCATTGCTGCAGGCTGTCAGTGCCAGTGTAAAAATAAGAGCCAATGCTCCTGCTAAAAATTTTCTTTTCATTTTCATCACCCTATTATTGATTTGATATATTTTTCTGTTATGCTGCCCCTTCTCCGCAGCAATCAGGAATAGCGGACCGTCCGGAATGTTCTTCTTGATCCTTACAGCAATCTTTCCTGCTGACTTCTTCTTTGCAGCAGTCTTCGTTCCTGCTGTCATTGTTCTGCACGTTTGTCTGTGCAGGAGAATTCAGAGTTTCAGCCGCATTTTCCGACACACAAGCAGAAAGCATCACTGCCGCTGTCAGGACGGCCGCCACTGTGAAAACAACTCTTTTCATCGTACTTTCCTTCCTAATCTCATAAAAACAGGAAGCCGTAAAGACTTCCATAAATAACCCGTATCATAGGTTTCCGCCAACAGACAGCCTTACATTCGCTGTTCCCTACATCGCTCGAAACGGGTATTTATGTCATACCGACACATCAGTTTGCTGATACTTCTTGTTGTCATCATTTTTCTTACCTCCTTTGTGGTATGGCTTTATTATAACGCAGTCTTTCATAATTGTCTAATATCATATGGATATAGTAGGTTATAAATTAAAACTATAACGGTACCAATTTCTATCGGTACCGTCTATGATTGTCGTTTAAATAAACTCAATCATATCAAAATTTTTTGTGCATTTTGGTATGAAATTTTTTCTCTGTCCTTATCACGCAAAGAAAGCTTCATAAAACTCTCTACCTCTGCAACAGGATCCCAAAGCGGAAAATCTGTTCCGAAAAGTACTCTGTCCGCACCAAAAAGCCCAATGTATTTTTCCATCTGTTCACGCTCCAAAAACATCATACAGCTGGAAATATCCACAAAACAGTTAGTATCCCCAAGAAAATCGTAGGCTGTATCAAACATTTCCCAGCCGCCGAGATGTGCCGCTATAACTTGCAGCTTTGGAAACAGCTTCATTACTTTCCTCATTCTTTCGGGGCGGGAAAAGGTATATCTCGGATCACCGCAATGAACCAGTACAGGACACTTGTCGGAAACAAAATCATAAACAGGAAACAACCGTTCGTCATCAATATTAAATCCTTGTGTGTCGGGATGCAGCTTAATGCCCTTGAGTCCTGACGAAAGAATAAAATCGGTTTCTTCTAACGGATGCTCCATTGCTGCGTGAATGGTTCCGAAACAATGAAAACAGTCATAAGCCGCTGCCTGAGCAACAGCAAATTCATTGACGGAATGTACCTGAGAAGCTTTGGTAGCCACCGGCAGTATCACATATTCGCTGATTCCTGCCGCCGATCCACGATCAATCAATTTTTCGGCAGTACCCGTGGTATAAGGAGCAATACCATAAAATGCCCCTGTAGACTGTGTTGCCTTTTCTGCAATTTTTTCGGGATAAATATGACAATGGAAATCAATTATTTTCAAAATTATCACCTTCCGTCAGCATTTTACTCTTTAGAGAATGGACTGTCAAGTTGGATTTGGCTCTCCTGACAGACAATATTAGACAATCCCAGATAGTTTTTCAGTTCATCGAGATACGCCTGCCCAATGCTGCTCAGTGTAGTATGTTTTCTTGTAATATAGCCAATCTCCATTGTATCAGGCTGTTCTCCCTTTCCATATCGGAAAGGGATCGCCACATAATTATCTCCGTTAAGTTCCTCACAAATAATGCCCGAACAAAGGGTATAACCGTTCAATCCCACCATCAAATTCAACATAGTTGCCCTATCGGTTGCCCTGATGGTTCGAGAGTATTCGTTGGCAGAAAGAATTTCTTCAGCAAAATAAAAAGAAGAATTATCTCCCTGCTCAAATGAAAGACAAGGATAATCGGACAGCTGTTCGATACTGATAAAATGCTGGGATGACAACGGATGACCTCGCCACAAATATACATAAGCTCTGCAATTAATCAGATGATGAAAACATAGATTATTTTGCGTTAATAATCTGGTAATGGTTTTTTTGTTGAAGTCGCTTAAATACAAAATACCAAGTTCACTTTTAGAAGACGCCACATCTGCGATCACTTCCTTGGTTTTCGTTTCCCTTACCGCAAACTCATATTCAGAAGTATTATATTTTTTGACCAGTTCCACAAAGCTTTTGACAGCAAAGGAATAATGCTGCATAGAAATCCCGAATTTCTTTTTATATCCCTTACCGCCGATATATTTTTCCATCATCATATCGTACTGTGCATAAAGCTGTTTGGCGTGGGCAATAAACTCTGCACCGTCAGCAGTCAGTGTAACACCTTTACCGCCACGGTTAAAAATAATAATACCCATTTCCTTTTCGAGTTCCTTGACAGCACTGGTCAGCGACGGCTGCGCTACATACAACACTTCCGCCGCTTTATTAAAAGAACCATTCTCCGAAATGGTGATGACATAATTCAACTGCTGTAATGTCATATTTCCTCCATTGGTTATTATGATATATTCCCACCTACTACACTAATGCTTAGAGAGGGAAACTTCTTGCCGGTTCAGATTAAAAAACATTGCGTATAAACCCTATGACGTATCATACAAAATATTATATAACAATAATTCATATCAAATCAATAAGTTTTATCAATAATAATTATATCTATTTTTAATACTTTTATATTGAAAAAAGTATACCTTAGATAAAAAGAACTGCTTCCGGATCCTGTTCATACAAAAAACTCTGCTCTGTCGGGCGATGCTTTCAAGACGAAGACACTGTCACGCTGACCGCTGCGGAAATCGGTTCAGATATATTTCAAGGCTGCCGCAAAAATGACCGTTTTGAGACAGTTCCCTGTATATTTTATATTCCATTACATTCTGTCTGTTCATAGTTGATCAGTTCGGTAATGGTTGGATGCGATCCGCATACGGCACAATGACAAGTATTCGAGGGAAGCTTCACTTTCCGAAAATTCATTGTCAATGCATCATATGTCAGAAGTGAACCTGTCAAAAGTTCTCCGGTTCCAAGAATATATTTGATAGCTTCCATTGCCTGCAAACTGCCGATCACACCGCCCACGGCACCGATCACTCCTGCCTGCTTACAGGTAGGAACCGCATCTTTGGGCGGCACTTCCCTGAAAACACAGCGATAACAAGCTCCTTTGTCGGGAACATAGGTCATAAGCTGTCCCTGAAAACGAATAATTCCGGCATGAGAAAAGGGCTTTTTCTCCAAAACGCAGGCATCGTTAATCAGAAACTTTGTAGGAAAATTATCCGTTCCATCGATAATAAAATCATAATCCCTGATCAGTTCTCTTATATTTTGACTGTTAACAAAAATACGGTAGGTATTGACCCTTACATCGGGATTGAGGGCTTCCATTGTTTCTTTTGCTGACAACACTTTGGCTTTGCCAACATCTTTTGTCGTATGAATGATCTGCCTTTGCAGATTGGAAAGCTCCACCTCGTCAGCATCTGCAATGCCGATCGTACCGATCCCTGCCGCAGTAAGGTACATCGCAGCAGGTGCCCCCAGACCTCCTGCCCCGATAACAAGCACTCTGGCATTGAAAAGCTTTTTCTGCCCCTTGGCACCGACTTCGCTTAGAATGATATGGCGGGAATATCTTTCGATCTGTTCATTAGTAAAAGCCATCATCCGCTGCCTCCCATAAAATAAAGAAAATTCATCGTATTGCCCTTTTTTACGTTGTTTTAGTCCCCGACTTTTTTCACAATAAGATCATATGTTCCATCTTTGTTCTCATTCAGTTTCAATATCTGATGACCCTCTGACTTGAGGCTTCTGGGAATATTCCGAAGCGGTTCACCGCCGTTCATTTTGATGGAAAGTATCTGTCCTTCATCCAGCTCCTCCAGAGCGATCATTGTTTTTGCAAACGTAGCAGGACAAACAACATCTGTAATATCCACTTCATCGTCAATATGTAAATCGACCATTATCGTATCCCTCCCAAATCTTTTTTGATAGTAAACATCCTTGATATTAAAGCTTTGCCCCAAGCCCCGCAAGGGTGTACAGCATCCCTGCACGTCAAACTTTACATCAAAGACCATTTTCTTTGTCAATCATAAAGTCCCTTGCTGAAATAACGGTCACCTCTGTCGGGAAGAATGATAACGATATTTCCCTTGACGCCCGTATGGATCAGCTTTTTGGCTGCTGCCAATGCCGCACCCGATGACGAACCCGCAAAAATTCCTTCTTTGCGTGCCAATTCCCTTGCTCCGTCAAAAGCTTCGTCATCGGTAATTTTGATCACTTGGTCTACAAGATTGATGTTCATAGTATCAGCAATAAAGTCATTTCCGATACCCTCAATATCATAATCGGCGTGTTGACCGCCGCCAATCGTCGAACCTACAGGATCCGCCAAAACACCTTGTATATGACCGTTCTGTTCTTTGAGATACTTCAGTACTCCCGAAAAGGTCCCTCCGCTGCCTGCACCGGCAATCAGATAATCAATTTTTCCGTCAAGGTCACGATAAATTTCCGGACCTGTTGTTTCATAATGAGCAAGAGGGTTAGACGGATTTTGAAATTGTCTGAGCGTAACGGATCCGGGAATTTCTGTTCTTAGCTGTTCAGCGATTTTCTCTGCTCCAAGCATTCCTTCTTCACGAGGCGTATTGATAATTTCAGCACCTAAAGCTCGCAGCAGCTGCTGTTTTTCCTCTGAAAATTTTGTCGGCACTGTCAATACGACACGATACCCTTTATTTAATGCGGCAAAAGCAATGCCCAATCCGGTATTGCCTGCCGTTGCTTCAATAATCGTACCCCCTTTGGACAGTACACCGCTTCGCTCGGCATCCTCTATCATATATTTGCCTACTCTGTCTTTCACGCTGCCGGAAGGATTGAAAAGCTCCAGCTTGGCAAACAAACTGACACCTTCCTGATGAACGACGGTATTTAATCTAACCATTGGCGTATTGCCGATCAGATCCTGCATTGATGGATAGTAACTCATATCATTCACCTTTTGCTTTCCTTAATTGCCCGATCAAGATCGGCAAGAATATCTTCAATGTTTTCGATACCGATAGAAAGCCGGATCAACCCGTCAGTAATACCCACTTTTTGTCTGATTTCATATGGAATTGCTGCGTGTGTCATACTTGCCGGATGGCATACCAGACTTTCCACACCGCCAAGGCTCTCTGCCAAAGCAATGAATTGGAGAGCGGAGAAAAATTTCTTTATATCATAAGTTTCAACCAGTTCAAAGGAAATCATTACACCGCCGTTTTTCGCCTGACGCTTGTTGATTTCATAACCCTGTGCACCGGGGAGACCGGGATAATAAACATTTTTGACGCCTTCGTGTGATTGCAGAAACAATGCGGCTTTTTCGGCATTTTCCACATGACGGTCAAGACGAACTCCCAGTGTTTTAATACCTCTTATCAACAAGAAACTGTCAAAAGGAGCAAGCACTCCGCCTGTAGAGTTTTGAATAAACGCAATTTTTTCGGCAAGCTCCTCATTATTGACCACCACAAGTCCCGATACAACATCACTGTGACCACCGAGATATTTTGTACCGCTGTGGATAACAATATCTGCTCCCAGTTTGATCGGACGCTGCAAATACGGGGTCATAAAGGTATTATCAACAATAGACAGGATATGGTGTTTCTTGGCGATTTCAGCCACACCGCCAATATCGGTCACGGTAAGCAGGGGATTGGCTGGACTTTCGATCAGAATTGCCTTGACGTCATCAGTTATTTTTTGCTCCAGTGCTTCCAGATCAGTGGTATCCTCAATAGAATAGCCGATACGGAAGTGACGGAACACTTTATCCAGCACTCTGAATGTGCCGCCGTATACATTGCTTGAAATCAATATTTTATCCCCTGATTGGAAAAGGCTCAGTACAGCGGTGATCGCTGCCATTCCCGAGGCAAAAGCAAATCCTGCTGTTCCACCTTCCAATTCGGCGATCAGTGCTTCCAACGCTGCTCTGGTCGGATTACCTGTTCTGGAATATTCCCAGCCCGTATTTTCTCCGAGTGACTTTTGTTCATAAGTAGATGTTTGATAAATGGGGACATTTACGGCACCTGTGGTCTTATCTCCGTTAATTCCTCCGTGAATAAATGCTGAGTCGATATGTTCATAAACTGCCATTTTTTATTCCTCCGTTGATTGTTTGTAATAAATTGTTTTATCCGTCAAATTTTGTATCATCAATAAAAACGCTGCGGCTTCTTGCTTTGCTCCTGCAAGATCGTGTTCCAGATAATTACCGCATTCTGCTTTTTGGCTGCCGGGAATTTCTCCCTCAAAGCCTGCAATAAAGGCAAACGCCTGCTTCATCAGTTCCAAAGCTTCTGTATGGCTGATACGATCCCGTACGATCAGGTAAAAGCCCGTCCTGCAGCCCATAGGTCCTGCATAAACAATGTCGTCTGAATAGGAACTGTTTCGTACATATGTAGCAAGCAGGTGTTCTATCGTATGTAAAGCCCCATTGGATAAATATTGTCCCCCATTGGGCTTTTTCATTCTGATGTCATAAGTGACTGCATCACCATCTATTCGGGAAAGATAAATCCCTCTGTCAAGGATATCGTGGTTAACAGAAAAACTTGCAATTTTTTTCATTCTTTTTCCTCTTTTCGTGCCAGTATAAAATGAATATTTTCATAGGCTGTCTGACCATCTGTTCTGCTTGTAAAAAATTCCCTCTGTATTTGTACCGGAGTTCGGTGCGTTTCAACAGAAAACTGATGTTTTTCAAGGACATTTCTGATTTCCATCAGGGAAAAACCGTGCTGCATCGGTTCACCCAGCTTTTCGGTAATATTCGCTAAATCCTTCACTCTGGGAGCGGCATTATCACTGAGCGTTGTTTCATCGGGAAAATCAAATACCAATTCATCCTTTAAGGAAGAAAGAATACCTATTTTACTCACTGTATCCTCAAAAACATCCAGCGCAAGATAATAGGTAACACCCAGCACAGCAAAAAATGTCGGTACATCGGGTTCAAAACCGCAGGACGGCAGCACCTGTGTCATATCATCTTTGGCAAAGTCAATCGGTACAAAGCTGACCGTATCGGGGATGTTCCATTCCAGTTGATGAATTCTTTCCAACTTATATCGTCTTGTATCCGGATGATCCAGCTCAAACACTCTGATATGAGGATTATCATTACGAAAAGCAAACGTATCCATACCGGCACCACATATGACATATTGACATTTTTCTTTTCCCTGTGCAAAACGCTGCAATTCCTTTTCTGCAAAAGCGATCCTCGAAAGAGGAATAGGTGAAATATAATGGTTCAGCACGGGATAAACGGTTTTTCCGCTGAATCCTGATTTTTCATCCAGCTGAGATACTTCGTAATTTTTTTCGATCAGCTGCCCTATCTCATCATATTGTTCTCTTCCCATCAGGTCAAAGGCAAGATAATCGTCAAATATTTTTTGTCTTCCAAAATTAGAGTGATAAGCTCTGGCAAAAGAGCAAAGCTTAGCTGTTATACTTTCTTGTGTATCAATCATTTTCGTGTCCTCCGTTTTTCAAAATAAAAGTTCCGCCTGTTCTGACCCTTCTTATCATCGGGTATATCAAAACAGGCGGAGCAGCTAACTATTTTTTCACTTGTCCGAATTCAGCACAAACAAGGACTGCCGCCTGTATCAATACAACAACAGCAGCAACACATAGCCATTTTGGACACTGTCGATTGACCGAAAAGAACAAGTTCTTTTTCGGCTGTAATACTTGTTTTTGGGATCAGTACTGCGGCTGTTGAAATCATTATAAATTCCTCTCTTTCGGTCATTCCGAGAACATCGGAGTTGACAAATATCGTTCTCCCGTATCGGGAAGAAGGGCAACAATCAGTTTTCCCTTATTTTCGGGGCGTTTGGCGATCTCTGAAGCTGCCCATACGGCTGCTCCTGAAGAAACTCCCACTAAAAGCCCTTCTTTTTTTGCAATCAGTCTGCTTGTTTCAAAAGCATCTTCATTGTCGACAGCAATAATTTCATCGAATATGTCGGTGTTCAGAATATCAGGAACAAAACCTGCTCCTATCCCTTGAATTTTATGGGGACCCGGTTTTCCACCCGACAACACGGACGAACCGGAAGGTTCTACTGCCACAATTTTGACGGAAGGATTTTGCTTTTTTAAATATTCACCCACACCCGTTACGGTTCCACCTGTTCCTACACCTGCTACGAAAATATCTACCCTGCCGTCTGTATCATTCCAAATCTCAACGCCCGTGGTATTTTTATGAATAGCCGGATTAGCAGGATTGGTAAACTGTCCGGGAATAAAGCTGTCTGTGATTTCTGCTGCCAATTCCTGTGCTTTGGCGATGGCTCCCTTCATTCCTCTGGCACCTTCCGTTAAAACAACCTGTGCACCGTAGGCTTTCAAAAGATTTCTTCTTTCGATACTCATGGTTTCCGGCATTGTGATGATCAAATGATACCCTTTGGCAGCCGCAACAGCAGCCAATCCAATTCCCGTATTGCCGCTTGTCGGTTCAATCAAAACGGTATCGGGACCAATAATGCCCTTTTCCTCCGCATCCTTGATCATAGCAAGAGCCACTCTGTCCTTGACACTGCCGGCAGGATTAAAATATTCCAGTTTACCGTAAATCCGTGCGTTTAATTCTTTATATGTCTCATAATTTCCCAGCCTGACTAGCGGTGTGTTGCCGATCAGCTCTGTCAGATGCTCGAATTTTCTCATACAGAATACTCCTTTTGGAAAAATGATGTAATTTAAAGTATATAATTCATATGTTTTTTATAGGCTTTATTTTATCACCACCCATAGAAATTGTCAATAGGTTATTTCATTATTACCACAATTTTTTTATATTATTTATTAGTATCCATCATTTATCTTAATGTTAATTTTTAAGGATAAATATTCATATATAACAATATTTGCATATTATTTCGGCAATATCCCTTAAACCGATCAAAACTCATTGCATTGATATTCCTGAACACTGTTTCTTTAACAAATAATAAACCCTTCTTTTTCCCATAGCCCCTTGCCAATATTGACATAATCATACACCTTAATTATGAATTTTTTTACTTAAACAGACAATTTATTATTGATTATATTCCTAACCTGTGATAAAATTGATATAAATAAATTTAAAGAATATACTTTATTGTATATTTTTACGATTTAAAATAATATTCAGGAGGCAAATAAATGGTTAAGCATATTGTCTTATGGAAAGTTCAGGACGATGCCGACAAACAAACAAATATGGATCGTATGATCGAAATGCTCACAGCCCTTGTAGGAAAAATCGAAGGACTTGTCAGCATTGAAATGGGCTACAATTTTAATACCGGTTCGGATTATGATGTTATATTGTATGCAACTTTTAAAAATATCGCAGCATTAAAATATTATCAGAACCATCCTGAGCATATAAAATGTAAAGATTTTATAGGTAAAATAACGGTTGGACGTACAGCAGCAGATTATTTCTATGAAGAAGGAATTGTTTCGGCAAAACCTTTTAATGAAGTTCCCGATGTTCCCGAGGAACCAAAAGAGACAAAGCAAAACAATAAAACTACTGTATTCTCTGCTCCCTCTCAGCCGGAAATCGAAGTGACAACCAATTTCCCGGTACAATCAGCAAAGATACCGAGTGAGTTTCCTGCCGCAGAACCTGCTGCTCCGGCT
>CADCOE010000030.1 GCA_902802985.1 uncultured Ruminococcus sp. | reverse complement strand
GCATTAGCATAAAACCAAGACAAGAACCGTGGGACACACGGGGATAGCTCGTTGATACTGTATGGGTTACCATACTTGAGCGAGAAGCCCCACCTCTATAGGTGGGGGAGTATGTCACCACACTGCAATGTGCAGTATATTTTAGAAATATAAAAAATTTCATTTTGTGGTGGACATTATTAAAAATATGTTATATAATAAACAATAGTGTATTGGCGACATTCCCTCAATAGGGTTCAAAGTATTTGGGACGGTATGGATAGAATGTGCCGCCCAAACAACAGAAAGGACGATATTATGAAAAAACTTTTTAAGCCGTTTGCTGTATTGGCACTTGCTGCAGCACTGGCATTTTCGGCATCGGGCTGCGGAGAAGATACAAGCTGGAGCTATAAAGCATCCGGCAATACGCTCTCTAACGGTAACTGGATCTATTATACTTATACTGAGTACCAGAATGCCAAAAGCAAGATCGATGAACAAAAGGCAGAAACTTCTGAAAGTGATGAGTCCTCCGCTGAAATTGATTATACCAAGGAAAAAATCGACAACAAAAAAGCAGTTGACTGGATCTATGCTGAAGCAAAGGATGCTTGTATTGCACAGTTGACAATGGAAAAACTCGTTAAGGACAACAAAGTTAAAATTGACGAAGAAGCTCTGTCTAATATGGAATCCAGCTACAAAATGTATTATGAAAATTTTAAAGATACATTGGAGGAACTTGGTGTTTCCGAGGAAACGTATGTCAAAGCAAACGCCCGATATGGCTATCTTTCGCAGCAACTGTTTATGAGGCTCTACGACAAGGGCGGCTCTAAGGAAGTGAAGGATGAAGAACTGAATAAATACTTTACAGAAAAGTATACCCATTACTTCTATATCCCCTATGCACTTCAGACAACAGATGAAAGCGGCAATTCTACCGATGTCAGTGAAGAAGATGTGGAAAAAATGACCACCAATTTTAATAAATATGCATTGATGCTTAATAAAGAGGGCAAAACAACGGATGACGTTGTCGCTCAGTATAAAACTGACAACAGTACTGAGACAGACCCCAGTACTTCACAGACTACCATTCTTGAAAATGCGGGTCTTGATGAAGAACTGGAAAATGCGATTAAGGAACTGAAGGCAAAACAGGCAGTCGTTAAAAAGACTGACTCTACGCTGTATCTTATTTATAAAGCAGATATTAATGATTACGTTGCCAATATCAAGAGTGACAGCGAATTCAATTCTGAAGATACCAGCCAGATCTCAAGAACCACTATTCTCTACGGTATGAAGTCTGAGGAATTTGAAAACTATCTGAAAGCGGAAAAGAAAAAGCTGAAGTACGAGAAAAATGATGCGTGTATCTCAAAATATAACGTACAAAGAACGATTGACATTATTACCAAAGCAGAAAAGGAAGCTTCTTCTGCCTCCTGATGAGCGATATACTCAGCCACTTTTTTGGTGGTAAGAGTATTTGTCATCCGCCCCACACAAGGTTTGACCGCCTTGCTGTTGGGGCTTTTTTGAACATAATACAGCAGCGATGTACGGATCTCCTGTACCCCAAACTAACTCTATCCATATGAAATAAAAGATTTTGGCGGAAAAACATCCGTAAAAGGGATTTTCTATTTAAATCGCTGCTTTCATTGACATTGCCATTATGTTAGAGTAAAATATAAGTTACAAATCATTTCGAATTTTCTGAATAAGAAATTTTTGCCTGTTTTTCATCTGTTTTATCACAGAGATGTAAACGCTGCCATCAACATACGAAATGAGGGTATGAAAGTAGCATTGGCATAAAACATAAAAACAGAACCGTGGGACACACGGGGTTAGCTCGCTGATACTGTACAGGCTGTGCTGTACTTGAACGAGAAGATCCCGTCTCTAAGCATAGCGTGGGCGGCGGGAGTATGTCACTGACAGACAAAAGGTTTTGATACCCTACTATACCATTCGACAGAAGGTTGTTTATATGAAAAGATATTTGAGAAGGACTTGGGCAGAAGTCGATATTCACGCATTGAAACATAATTTTGATGTGATCCGACAGGCTGCCGACCCCAAGGCACAGATTATGTGCGTGATCAAAGCCGATGCATACGGTCACGGTGCTGTGTTTCTCGGCAAGCTTTATGAAAAGATGGGGGCACAGCGTCTTGCTGTGTCCAATATCGAAGAAGCAATGCAGCTTAGAGATAACGGGATCCGACTTCCTGTGCTGATACTCGGCTTTACACCTGCCAATCTTGCTAAGGTGCTTGCCGACAACAATATCAGTCAGGCGGTTTTTTCTGAGGAATATGCCAAAGAGCTTTCCGACTATGCCGTCAAAGATAATGTCAATGTCAAAATTCACATTAAGCTCGATACCGGTATGAGCCGTATTGGATTTATGTATCAGAATATTGAACGTGATGCCGTTTCTGTCGATCAGATAGAGCGTGTGTGCCGGATGCCTCACCTGATCCATGAGGGTGTTTTTACGCATTTTGCCGTATCGGACGAGGGCGACGAGGGCAGAGCCGCTACGATCCATCAGTATGAATGTTTTGACGATGCCGTGCAGAAACTGAAAGCAAGAAACATTACCTTCGCACTGGTACACTGTTCTAACAGCGGTGCCATTATTGATTATAAACAGGTACATTGCAACTGTGTCAGGGCGGGTATTATTCTTTATGGACTTTCCCCGTCATCTAAACTGGAGGGCAGGTTGGATCTGCGTCCTGCTATGCAGATCAAGAGCGTTATCGCCCAGATCAAAACGGTAGAACCTAACACCCCTCTCAGTTATGGCGGTACTTTCATTACCAAAAAGGCTACCAAGGTCGCAACCGTGCCCATCGGATATGCTGACGGTTATACACGCAGTCTTGGCAATCGTGCGTTTATGACAGTGAACGGTCAGAAAGCCCCCGTGATCGGCAGAGTATGTATGGATCAGCTGATGCTCGACATCAGCGGTGTTGACGATGTTAAAGTTGGGGATGAAATTACCGTTATCGGTGACGGCAGCGACAATACCTTCTCATTTGACGATATGGCGGAAATGACAGGCACCATCAACTATGAGCTTGTCTGTCTTGTTGGCAAGCGTGTGCCGAGAGTTTATATCCATCACGGAAAGAATGTCGGCATTATGGACTCCATTCGTCCGAACAAAAGTGATGAATAAATGACTCGTTAGGAGAGGAAAAATATGAAGCTACTTGTACTTGACGGAAACAGTATCCTCAATCGTGCTTTTTACGGCATCAAGCCGCTGACTACCAAGGACGGTCAGTATACCAATGCGATTTACGGATTTATTGCCACTTTCCGTAAACTGATGGATGAGAGTACACCCGATGCCGTTGCAGTCGCTTTTGACCTCAAAGCACCGACCTTTCGTCACAAAGCCTATGATGGCTATAAGGCCAACCGTCATGGTATGCCTGCGGAATTGGCAGCACAGATGGAACCGCTGAAAGAACTGCTTACAGCACTGGGTTACAAAATTGTGACGTGTGAGGGTTTTGAAGCAGATGATATTCTTGGTACTCTTGCCAACAAATGTACCCAAACCGGCAACGAATGTATCATCGCTACCGGTGACCGCGATAGCTTGCAGTTGGTTTCACCTGCTGTCACCGTTCGGATCGCCGCAACCAAGTTTGGAAGACCGGAAGTGACCCTCTATGATGAAGCCAAAATTCAAGAGGTTTACGGTGTCAGTCCCCAACAGTTGATCGACATCAAAGCCATTCAGGGAGATGCTTCCGACTGTATCCCCGGTGTGCCGGGCATCGGCCAGAAGGGAGCGGCTGATCTGATCACACGTTTTCACGACCTTGACAATATTTATCAAAACCTTGACACCATCGACGTTAAACCCGGTATTCGCAAGAAACTGACCGAGGGAAAGGAAAGTGCTTATATGAGCCGTATGCTCGGTACCATCCGTACAGATGCACCGATCGATACCGATTTGGAAAGCTATCTTCCGGCACAGCGGGATGACGGTGAGGTACTGCGGTTGATGGCAAAGCTGGAGTTTTTTAAACTCATTGAAAAAATGGGACTCAAAGCAGACGGTACAGTCGTTTCTGCCGCAAACAAAACCAAAACCGTGACGCTTGCTATGGGAAACGTCAGCAGTCTGATGTCGCTTTATGAAAATCTCAAGGGCAAACAAGTAGATTTGCTTGCCGAAACAGACGGAGAGAACATTACCGCAGTAAGTTTGAGTGACGGTACAACCGTTTATGAAGCCAATTCTTTCAGTATGGATTTTGCGGTGTTTATAGAGAAGCTGTTTACTGATGACAGTATCAGGATACGTACCCACGATGCCAAACCTATATTTTCTGTTATGGAAAAATATGGCATTGACTGTGAGAATATTCTTTTTGATACAAGGCTGGCAGCGTATTTGCTCAACCCCAATGCGTCGGATTATTCCGTCTTGAACTTGGCGCAGGAGTATGCAGTGACGGCTTATCAGTGTGAGAGGAAAAGCGAATTGACAGTTTTTTCTCCGCTTGCTGATGTGCTGACCAAAGAGATCGAAAGCAAACAGCAGACCAAGTTGCTCAGGGAAATCGAAATACCGCTTGCTAAGGTTCTTGCATCAATGGAAAATGCAGGCTTCGCCGTAGATAAACAGGGTATCGCAGAATATGGCACACAGCTGCAAAAAGATGCCGATAGGCTGCAACAAAGCATTTATGAGCGCGTGGGCTATGAGTTTAATATCAACTCTCCCAAACAGTTGGGGACGGCACTGTTTGAAAAGCTGGGACTGCCGCCCAAGAAAAAAACAAAAAGCGGATATTCTACCAATGCGGAAGTATTGGAAGAATTGAAAGATTATGACCCTGTGATCGGGGAAATACTGGAATATCGTACGGTTGCCAAGCTCAAATCCACGTATTGTGACGGATTGATCAAGGTAATCGCCCCTGATGGAAGGATCCATTCCAGCTTTAACCAGACCGAAACCAGAACCGGCAGAATTAGCTCTACTGAGCCGAATTTGCAGAATATCCCTGTTCGCACTACACGGGGAAAAGCATTCCGACGCTTTTTTGTTGCCGGCGAGGGTTGTGTATTGGTGGATGCCGACTATTCTCAGATTGAATTGAGAGTGCTTGCCCATATCGCCAACGATAGCAATATGATCGATGCCTTTCAGAATGATTGCGATATTCATACGTCAACTGCTGCCAAAGTATTCAATATTCCTGAGGAGTTTGTGACGCCTGAACTGAGAAGCAGGGCCAAGGCTGTCAATTTTGGAATTGTTTATGGAATTGGAGCCTTTTCTCTGTCAAAGGACATCGGCGTTACCCGAAAGGAAGCCGACCGCTATATCAAAGATTATCTTGCTTTATATTCGGGAATTGACCATTATATGAAAGACGTGGTGGAGCAGGCAAAAGCCTGTGGCTATGTAACGACTATGTTTGGCAGAAGACGTTATTTGCCCGAACTGACCTCTTCTAACCATAACCAGCGGGCGTTTGGAGAGCGTGTGGCACGAAATATGCCGATACAGGGAACAGCAGCTGACATCATTAAACTTGCTATGATCCGTGTTGCTCGAAGACTGAAAAAGGAAAATATGAAATCGAGGCTCATTTTACAGGTACACGACGAATTGATTGTCGAGGCACCAGAAAATGAAGCCGCAAAAGCGGCACAGCTGCTGAGCAGTGAAATGAAAAATGCGGTTGAACTATTACTGCCTTTGACAGCTGATGCCGGTATAGGAAAAACGTGGTATGAAGCAAAGCTGTGATAAAGAATAAGGAGGGACAATATGCTGCATATTTTGTTTGTTTGTACGGGAAATACCTGCCGCAGCCCTATGGCGAAGGCGATTTATGCGGAAAAATCGGAACAATATGGTATCAGAAGTATTTTCAGCAGTGCTGCGATTGGGTTTAGTAACGAAACGTCTGTGTCTAAAAATGCCGTCATTGTCTGTAATGAGATCGGTATTGACATCAGCGACCACAAACCCAGAGTTATTCGGCAACACGATTTGGATATTACTGATATTTATGTGGTAATGACCAACAATCACGCCGAAACGCTTTTGAGTATCGGTGTGCCCAAAAATAAAATCTATATTTTGGGTGGAGGAGTGCCCGATCCGTTTGGATCCGACTTGATCACCTACCGAAGATGCCGAAATGATATTGAAACAGCCATTGATGAATTTTGCAAGCTGATTTTGCAGAAGGTACAAAACAGAACATTGAAAATAAGTGATAACAATGAATCTTATATTACAACCACTGGAGCGTGAACATTTAAGCTCTTTGGCGGAACTGGAGAAAATTTGTTTTTCTCAGCCGTGGTCCTATCAAAGTCTGGAAGAGGAACTAAGCAATGATACAGCCTGTTTTTTTACAGCCCTTGACGGAGAAAAAGTTATCGGGTATATCGGACTTTTTATTGTATGCGAAAGCTGTTTCGTGTCCAATATTGCCGTATACCCGGAGTACAGAAGAAAAGGTGTTGCTACGGCACTGATCGAACGTGCCTGCGACTGTGCACAGGCTCACGGTACAGAGTTTATTTCATTGGAGGTACGCCGATCCAACGAACAGGCACTGGCATTGTACCGCCAACTTGGTTTTCGGGAAATGGGTGTGCGAAAAAATTATTACCGCAATCCTCCCGAGGACGCACTGATTATGACAAAGCTGTTTGATGAAACAGATGAAGGAATGGTAAATCAATGAAAATATTATCAATCGAAAGCTCCTGCGATGAAACAGCGGCAGCCGTTGTCGAAAACGGACGAAATATTCTGTCATCGGTGGTTGCTACACAGGTGGAGGAGCATAAATTGTATGGCGGTGTAGTGCCTGAGATCGCCTCACGCAGACACTGCGAGGCCATCAACGGTGTAGTGGCAGAGGCATTGAAACAGGCGGCCTTGTCGTTTGACGGAATAGATGCCATTGCCGTGACCTATGCTCCCGGGTTGATCGGGGCATTGCTTGTAGGAGTTAACTTTGCCAAGGGATTATCTATGGCAACAGGATTGCCGCTCATTCCCGTGCATCACCTGCGTTCGCACATAGCATCGAATTATCCGGCTCATCCTGAACTGGAACCGCCGTTTTTGTGTCTGGTCGTATCGGGCGGACACAGCCATATTGTGGAAGTGACTGAATATACAGTGATGAAGGTGATCGGCAAAACCAGAGATGATGCCGCAGGGGAAGCGTTTGATAAAGCGGCAAGAACGATGGGAATGCCTTATCCGGGCGGTATTCATTTGGATAAAGCAGCAGAGGATGGCGATCCCGATGCATTCCGTCTGCCTCGTCCGAAGGTGGAAGGGGCTCCGTATGATTTCAGCTTTTCGGGACTGAAAACGGCAGTCATTAACCAGATACATAATGCTTCCCAAAAGGGTGAGGTATTGCCAGTCAATGATTTATCGGCGTCATTCCGCAAGGCAGTGGTCGAAAGCTTAATGGAAAACTTTATCAAAGCAGCGGAAGTGTTAGGCTATCATAAGCTTGTACTGGCAGGCGGTGTATCTGCCAATTCACTGTTAAGAAGGCGTTTGGAGCAAGAATGTCAAAGGCGTCATTGGCAGTGTTATTATCCGCCGCTGAATTTATGCGGTGACAATGCGGCAATGGTAGGGGCACAAGGCTATTACGAGTATCTGGCAGGACATACTGCCTCTGCTTCTCTTAATGCCAAGCCTACCCAGAATATCGAACTGGGCTGATAATAAGACAGCAGTCAGATACTTTGATACAGAATAAAAAATCACCCGTTCACATCAGATACAATTCCGTGTGGACGGGTGATTTTGATTATATGCCGAAAAGACGGGCAGACATTGCTACACAGTTGAGAATATAGGCGATGCCGTCTTCATCATTGGATCGGGTGATACAGTCGGCAGCTTTCTTGACGGGTTCGGCAGCGTTGGACATAGCAACGCCCAGTCCAGCGTATTCTATCATTGAAATGTCGTTGAAGCCATCGCCGCAGGCAATACATTCTTCGGTTCGGATGCCGATAGTTTTGAGTAAACGGTCAATAGATCGGGCTTTATCAATTCCCTGAGGAACGATTTCCAGAAAGAACGGTTCCGATCTGAAAATGCTTAGCTTGCCGCTGTATTTTTCGGAAAGTATTTTTTCCAGTGTCAGGATGTCTGACGGATCGCCCTGCAAAAGGCACTTGTTGATGTCAAAGTTGACGTAATCGGTAAAGTTCTCTACCAATTTAATTGACATAGAATTGATACGAGCTTCCAATTCGGTATATTGATTGAGGTGATTGCCGACAATGATCTTATCGCCTTCATAGGTGTTGATACCTACGGGATAATCTTTAATGATGCCGTATATTTCGGGAATATATTCCAGTGGAAATTTGTTTTGGAAAATAATTTGATCGGTCTTGCAGTCGATGACGCAGCCGCCGTTATAGGCGAGGATATATCCGCCGTATTCTTTGAGGCAAAGCGACTTGGCGTGAGGGGTGATCCCCATTGTGGGACGACCTGAAGCAAGGATGACTTTACCGCCGTTTTTCTGAAAATTCATCAACGTTTTGTGGGTTTGAGGAGTAATCACCTTCTGCGAGTTGGTGAGAGTGCCGTCCAGATCAAGGGCGATAATTTTGTATGACATAATATAACTTCCTTTAGCAATGATTTCTGATTTTTATTTTATAGAAATCAGCCGTCTGCGTCAATGGTATTTATGAAGCATAAATGAACGTAATTGGACTGAAATTTTGTTTTATTCTCCACATATGTACAACATTTTTGCTTAATTTTAAAATTTATATTGAAAAATTATCTTCAAAGTGTATAATATGATATAGTTGAATTTATTTTTGGAGGTTATATTATGAAACGCCAACAAATTTTTTCCATATTTCTTGCATTAGTGATCGGTGCAGGGGCAAGTGTGGCTCTGTCAGGTTGTTCAGGACGGGTTTATTATGTTGATCCCGCCACAGGTCAGGCGGTAGCACCGCCGACAGAGGAGGATACGACTGCTTCTGTTGCCGAAAGTTCTGCGGAAAGTTCCGAAGAAGCATCAGAGGAGGAAAGCTCCGAAGAAGATGTATCCGAGGAAGAAGTATCCGAAGAAGATGTATCCGAGGAAGAATCGGCAGAGGAAAGTTCGGAAGAAGAGTCATCCGAAGAAGAAAGTGTGGATGACGGTGTAAAACGAGCAACCATTACGTTCCGTAAACCGGACGAATGGGGCGACACGGTGAATGCCAAAATTTACGAAAAGGGCGGCATTGCAGATGCTGACAGTACTAAGGAAATGACGGATAACGGTGATGGCACATATTCCTATACGGTGGAATATGAGAACGAGGAACAGGAAATGGTAGTCATTTTCAGTGACCCGTCAAAGCCCAAAAATCAATATCCTAAAGCAAATGCACTTGATGTAGAGGATGGCAAGACTTACGAAGTGGAATAAACTGCCATTCAAAATCAGTATATCCCGATCAAAAAAACGGAGAGATCATGGAATGATTTCTCCGTTTTTTTACTGATTGTCTGCTGTTCGGGGTAACCCAAAATCTTTGAAAAGAGGTTCCTTTCCCAGATCAGCATACAGACAGGATATGATTATGATATAGTATTAATTGGTCCATAACATTCGGGTCTGCGGTCACGGAATAATCCCCAGCTCATCCGCATTTCACGTACAGCATCCAGATCCAGCTCCGCCGTGATGACACATTCAGATGTCCTGTCTGCTGAAGTGATGATTTCTCCCGTTTCATCGGTGATGAAGGAGGAACCGTAAAAACACAGTGACGAAGATTGATGATTGTTGTCAGGTGAGGGCGTGACGGTTTCCGTTCCGACACGGTTGGCGGCGATCACAGGAACAATATTCGAGGCGGAATGTCCCTGCATACATCTTCTCCAATGCGGCATACTGTCTACATCAAGGATAGGTTCCGATCCGATAGCGGTGGGATAAAACAGAATGTCCGCCCCTAACAGTGTCATACATCTTGCCGCTTCGGGGAACCACTGATCCCAGCAAATTCCGACACCGATGGTGCCATATCTGGTTTTCCATGCACGAAAACCGGTATCACCCGGCGTGAAATAGAATTTTTCTTGATAAAACTGGTCGTCTGGAATGTGTGTTTTGCGGTAAATGCCCAGAATACTGCCGTCTGCATCAATGACAGCCACGGTGTTGAACGTAGTGTTGCCGCTTTTTTCATAAAAGCTTACGGGAATGACAATCTCTAGTTCTTTGGCTATCTTACAAAACCGCTGTACGGCGGGATTTTCCTCGACAGAGGATGCCAGTTGATAGTATTTGTAATTTTTCTCCTGACAAAAATAAAGATTTTCAAACAATTCAGGCAAAAGGACAATATCAGCACCTTCTGCCGCTGCCTGCCGAACCAGAAGTTCGGCTTTTTTTAAGTTCTTACTGCTATCGGCACACATCGCCATTTGTACCGCTGCTGTTTTTACCTTCTGCATATCATTTTGCCTCCCCGATTAGTCAAAGAATGGTATTTGCTGTGTAATACAATGAATATTACCGCCGCCGATCAAAATATCTCTTGCCTGAATGCCCACCACTTCTCTGTCGGGAAACAGTCGGGACAATATGGCGATAGCCTGTTGGTCGTTGTCATCCCCGAACTGCGGACAGATGACAGAATGGTTGGCAATATAAAAATTGACGTAAGATGCTGCCAGCCGCTCACCGGGGATACGTGTGGGTTCCCCGTTGAGGTCATCCAGACCGTCACATTCTTTTTGGGTAATGCATACGGGTTTTGGCAAAGGAAGCTTATGTACCTTAATAGGTCTGCCTTTGGCATCGGTGGTGTTCTCAAGAATGTCCAGACAACTTTTGGACATAGCATACTGAGGATCGTCGGTGTCATCTGTCCACGCCAGAACGACTTCTCCCGGAGCTGTAAACGCACAAATATTGTCAATGTGTTCGTTGGTTTCATCGTTGTAAATGCCGCATTTGAGCCAGATGATTTTTTGGATGCCAAGCGTTTTTTTGAGTTTTTCTTCGATCTCCTCTTTTGACAAATCGGGATTTCTTCCTTTGCTCAGCAGACATGCTTCTGTGGTCAGAAGTGTTCCTTCTCCATCTGTGTGGATAGAGCCGCCTTCCAGAATAAAATCCCGTTGGTCATAACAGTCTGCATCAAGCGAGTCACAAAGTTTTCTTGCCATTTTGTTGTCTTTGTCCCACGGGAAATACAGACCATCTTTTAGACCGCCCCAGGCATTAAAGCCCCAGTCAATTCCTCTGATGACGCTGCCGTTGGTCACGAATGTGGGAGCAACATCTCTTGCCCAGGAGTCGTCCGACTCCATCTCGATGATTCTGACATTGTCGGGCAGCATCGATCTGGCACTGTCATAATCATCGTATCGTGCACAAACAATGACCTTTTCGCTTTTGGCGATCACTTTGATGACCTCAGCAAATGCTTTTCTTGCTTCATAAGCACCATACTGCCACGAATCCCTTCTGTGCGGCCATATCATAATACAGCCGTAATGCCGTGAAAATTCCGCAGGCATACGAAAGCCATCGCAGGATGGTTCTGAGTGTAATATTTTCATATTGTCAGTCCTTATCATTTAATGGTGTTATTATAGCATAAAAATTCCTTGTTTTCTATATGAAAGGAATGACAAAACAAAAAATATGTAGTATAATAATTCCTGATGTCCGTGAAAATGAAAGGAGACGTGAAAAATGAACGATTATAATGACTATAGTGAGAGTGAAACAGCCGCAGATATGGTGCTTGGAACAAAACTCAGTGCCAGAAATATCGTTGGCGGCCGTTCCGACAATACAACTGTGAAATATCGGGAAAAGCGTGACAAGGTATCTTTTGTTGATAATTGTGATGCGGTTCGGGAAGCCAATGCCGATTTATTCCTTTCCAAACCAAGGGCACTTTCACGACGCAGACACAGCAGCTGACCATTAACCTATGAATAATTTTAATGAACTGCTCCAAAAAGTGACCGCACAGGCAAAAGCGATCGGTTTGCCCGTATCGGATCATATCGTACCAAATGTTAAAGTGAATACCCGTGCCAAAAAACGCTTTGGGCAATGTATGTACCGCAACGGTATCTATACCATCGAGCTTTCTGTTGTGCTGCTGAACGCACCCGAAAAGTCCTGCTGTCAGACACTTGCCCACGAACTGATTCATACCTGCCCCGGATGCAGCAACCACGGAGTCTGTTTCCATCAATATGCCGCAGCAATGAATGCTGCGTATGGCTACCATATCAAAACGACCAATTCTTGTGAAGAAATGGGTGTTAAATCCCCGATTAACAACAAAGACGTGAAATATATCCTTCAATGTCGGCAATGCGGCGCATTGATCAAGCGGATGCGTTGCTCTGCTGTTGTTGCCGATCCGTCAAAATATCGCTGCCAATGCGGCGGCGGTCTGATACGAATAAAATAAAAGGAGGGATAAGCCTTGAATGACAGAGTAATGCTGATCTGTCCCCTATGCGGTCAACCGCTGAAGGGGACAGAAAAGAGCTTTGTGTGCAAAAATCATCACAGTTTTGATGTGGCACGTCAGGGATACCTTCATCTTTTGCCTGTGCAGAATAAACATTCTCTTTCCCCGGGCGATGCCAAAGAAATGCTGGCGGCAAGACGAAGATTTCTGGATACGGGAAAATATCGGCCGATCTGTCAAAGTGTTTGTGAGGCTGTTCGGCATTATACTTCCGTACCGAACCCTCTGCTTGTGGACATCGGTTGCGGAGAAGGTTATTACACGGCAGCCTTTGAGCGTGAATGTGGTGCCGATTGTGTGGGGATCGACATTGCCAAAGACGGTGTGAGAATGTCGTGTGCCAGAAGTAAACAAGCAGCGTGGATCGTTGCTACAGCATCCCATATTCCTGTGGCAGATCACTCTGTGGATGTGGTGACAGCAATGTTTTCTCTGCTGCTTCAGGAAGAATACGCCAGAATACTCAAGAAAGGCGGTTGTGTGGTGGAGGTGACAGTCGGCTCACAGCATCTTATTGAACTGAAAGAAATTATCTATGATGAGGTGTTTGAACAACATAAGCACCCTGAAAAATGTGGGAAACACTTCATAGAAACAGAATGTGTCAGACATACTTATACCACCGTTTTGAACAATGCACAGTTGAAAGATCTTTTGCTGATGACGCCGCATTTTTGGAGGATCCATCAGGAGCGGCGGGCAATGCTCGAACAAACCGACCGTCTGGAACTGACTGTCGATTATTGGGTGCGTGTATTACGGGCTGTCTGAAAAGAAATGAGGATTGGTCATATGAGGAAAATGATGTTGACGGTGGTACTGTCGCTGTCACTGCTGTTGTGCGGCTGTGCTGCTGACAGTACCGAAAAGCAAAGCAGCAGTACAGAATTGTCTTCAGTATATGAGGATGCTGCGGAACAAAGTACTGCTGAGGAATATTCCGTGATAGAACGGAGCAAGGAACAGGAAGTGTCTGCACCTGACAACAGTATTCGTTTTGAAGAAGCGTGTGAACTGCTGGACAGCTGCAGCAGAAAAAGCTTGTATTTGCCCGAAAGTGCCAAACATTATCAAAAATATTATTTCGGTACGGTCCGCTATCACAAAAACGATTTTTACTCTGTTTACCTGTATATCGAAAATGGGGAGGACAGAATTTATGTTGGGACCAATTATCTGGTGTCCTGCAAAGGAAAAACCGTGATGAGAAAATCTTTGATGGGGGACTATAACCGCATTGATACTCAAACGGCCGCTTTGGATGAAACCGAAACCAAACGGTATGAAGGAGCGAAAATTACTCCCAATGAGGCACTTGCCGTTCTGAGTGAGAAAAACCAAACCTCCGCTTTTTTGGGAAGGAAACTATCCGACTATACCTTTGATGTGGGGGACAAGCTGGAAGAGATAGGCAGTACGGAATGTTACAAGCTGATACCGTCACTGGATCTGATAGATAAAGTGGAAATGAGTACACCGTACTATGTGGATGCTTCGGGCAGCGGTGATATTTATGCCAAAAACCATAAAACGGGAGAATATGAACTGCTCGCCTGATATTTGGTTTGCAGAACGTGATGTGATGTGTTAGAATGATAACAGTTAATGTAAACTGACAGAAAAGGAGATTACGCTATATGACAGTGATAAAACCAAAGGTAAGAGGATTTATCTGTACCACAGCACATCCTGACGGATGTAAGGCACTGGTAAAGTCACAGATAGATTATGTGAAATCGCACGATCACGCAGATGGCCCCCAAAAGGTACTGATCATCGGTGCGTCAATGGGATACGGACTGGCATCAAGAATTACAGCGGCATATTCATTTGGTGCCGCAACGTTGGGTGTTATTTTTGATAAACCGGCCGGTGGTGCCAGAACAGCAAGCTCCGGTTGGTACAATACAGCGGCTTTTGAGGAATTTGCTCACGCTGACGGACTTTATGCCAAAACCATTAACGGCGATGCTTATTCTAAAGAAATCAAGGATAAGACCATCGACATCATTAAAAATGATTGGGGAAAAGTGGATCTGATCGTTTATAGTCTTGCCGCACCACGCCGCAAAATGTCAGATGGTACCATTTACAGCTCTGTGCTGAAAACTGTGGGTAAGCCTTACACCAATAAGACGATTGATCTTAAAACAAAAAAAGTACAGGAGATCACCGTAGAGCCTGCTTCCGACGAGGAAATCGAAGCAACCATCAAAGTAATGGGCGGCGAGGATTGGCAGGAATGGATTGATGCATTGAAAGCAGCTGATGCGGTTTCTGAAAATGCCGTGACGGTTGCCTATTCCTACATTGGACCTGAGATGACCCACGCTATTTATGCTGACGGATCCATCGGCAAGGCAAAGGATCATCTGATGATGACTGCCAAAAATATCACAGCAGCGGATGATGGTATCAAAGCGTATATTTCCGTGAATAAGGCATTGGTTACGCAGTCGAGTGCAGCGATCCCGATCGTGCCGCTGTACATTTCCATTCTTTACAAGGTGATGAAGAAACACGGAGTCCACGAAGGCTGTATCGAGCAGATGTACCGACTCTTTAATCAAAAGCTGTTTCAGGGAGAAGCTGTGACGGATGCCGAATGCAGAATTCGTCTGGATGATCTTGAAATGCAGGATACTATTCAGTCTGAGGTGAAGGAACTCTGGGAAAAAATCAACACGGAAAATCTGGAGAAATGTGCGGACCTGGACGGTTATCATCAGGACTTTTATCAGTTGTTCGGCTTTGGTGCGGACGGTGTTGATTACGACGCGGACACGGATGTGGATTACAGCATTGAAAGTATCGAAAATACAAATGGATGTTGCTGACTTTTATAATAGAGCATAACGGCAAAATCCCACGTACACCAGTTTGATGAAGTGTACGTGGGATTTTGTTTAATGATAGGGTATTTTTTCCGTATAGATCTGTTCAGGTGATGGCATCTTTGATGTAGCGGGCAACGGTGCCGCTTTTGCTGTCATTGATGATGTTTTTGATACGCATTACAATATTTTCGGGTGTTTCTTTCATACCGGTGAGAATCCAGTTGATAATGCTGCCCGATACACCGTATGATAGAAATTCGGCAATGAATTGCTGGTCATCGGGATCAAGCTTTTGCTTGTGCCCCTGCATCATTATGTCCAAGATAGCATTGAACAGCTGAGCCGTTGCAGTGAACAGATATTGGCGAAATTCATCGCTGTAGGAGGTATTCAGTGCATTGGCATAGAATTTGGCATTGTGTTTGAATACATAGAGTACTTTTAATAGACCGTCGCTCCATGTGTTGATCGTATAATCAGAGGTGAGCGTGTCGATAATATCGTTATAAAAGATCCAGTTCAGAAGATCGTATTTGTCCTGAAAATGATAATAAAATGTCTGTCTGTTCAGTCCACACACAGAGGTAATGTCGGAAATGGTAATTTTTTCAAATGTTTTTTTCCCCATCAATGTTCTGAACCCGTCTGCAATGGCTTTTTTGGTGTTTGCTGATTCTGACATAAACGCTTCCCCCCTAAAGTGTCAATCATATTATAATATATTAATATTGCCAATTATAACACAAATGTGTCCTCTCTGCAATATCCTATCTTGGTGAAAAATCAGGGGAACAGAGATTTCATTGCTGTTGCCGGAGAACCTTACCGTCGGAAAATGGATGCCAATGTCGGATTTACATATGAAACACCGCTAAGGGTGTTGACAATCCTGCCGCATAAAATGTATAATGAGCATATGATACCGTTTCTTCTCTCATCGCCGTATGTTGACGGCAATGCCCTTTTCTTTTGGGTATGGGAGGGGAAATTGTTTTGTATCCATACATATCAATAAAGGAGTATTAATATATGGCTATTCTCGTAACAGGCGGTGCAGGATATATCGGAAGTCACACTTGTGTGGAACTTCTTAATTCCGGATATGAGGTCGTTGTAGTAGACAATTATTACAATAGTGTTCCCGAGGTGCTCAACAGAGTCGAAACCATTACAGGAAAAACCCTTAAAAAATATGAATGTGATATTCGTGACCGTGAGGGTCTGAAAAAGGTGTTCTCTGAAAATCAGATTGATGCCGTTATCCATTTTGCCGGCTTGAAAGCGGTGGGGGAATCAACAAAGCTGCCCCTTCTTTACTATGAAAACAATATTTCGGGAAGTGTCGTTCTCTTTGAAGTGATGGATGAATTTAACTGTAAAAAAATCGTGTTCAGTTCATCGGCTACCGTTTACGGCAATAACCCTATCCCATATAAAGAAACGATGGTGACAGGTGATGTCAGCAATCCCTACGGCAGAACTAAACATCATATTGAACAGATCCTCGGTGATGTTTATTGCTCCGATAACCAGTGGAGCATTTCACTGCTTCGCTACTTTAATCCTATCGGTGCACACGAAAGCGGCTTGATCGGTGAGGATCCTAACGGTATCCCTAACAACCTGATGCCGTATATTTCAAGAGTCGCTATCGGCAAGCTGCCGCAGCTTACCGTATTCGGCGGAGATTACGATACCAAGGATGGTACTTGCATCCGTGACTATATCCACGTGGTGGATCTGGCAAAGGCTCACCTGTGTGCTGTAGCAAAAATACTGGATACTACCGGTATTGAGGCTTATAATATCGGCAACGGTATCGGTTACAGTGTGTTGGATATTATTCACGCATTTGAAAAGGCCAGCGGCAAAAAATTGAATTATGTTATCGGTGACAGACGTGCCGGTGACCTTCCGGCTTTCTATGCCGATGCTGCCAAGGCTAATCAGGAACTCGGATGGCACGCTGAACTTGGTATTGATAAGATGTGTGAGGATACGTGGAACTTCCAGACCAAAAATCCTGACGGTATTCAGTAAAAAACGTTTTTGTCATATATGGCAGAGTATGGCGGCTCCACCTCCTCTCTTTTCAAAGATTTTGGATTAGTGCTTGACAAAATAATTGTTTCGTGTATATAATAGGATATATCAAAAATGGATTGAAAGACTGTGAAGGAAATAAGATGCAGCAGAAAGTGCAAAGAGAACCGTCGGTCGGTGTAAGACGGTGACGATCGCTGTATGAATAGCTCATTCCGGAGTTGTCCGCCCCACTGAAAACAAGGCGGAACGTATAGGGTCACGTTACAGACCAGAGCTTTGTCAGAAGCTTACCGAGGGATACTTTTGTGTCTGAATCAGGGTGGTACCACGAGCATTTTGCCCGTCCCTTGTCCCAATAGCAGGACAGGGGACGGTTTTTGTTTGTTTCAAAGCGACAACAGGTGTTGGTGGCACTGCCCGTTATTTCAAAATGTATGGAGGTATTTTCAATGGAGAAAGGATTTAAAAAATATGTTCCGTTTCAGCAGATAAAAATGGAGAGCAGAGATTGGCCCAATAACACGATTACCAAAGCACCTATCTGGTGTTCGGTCGATCTGCGTGACGGCAATCAAGCACTTGTTGATCCGATGAATTTGGAACAAAAACTGGAATTTTTTCACGCTCTGTGTGATATGGGCTTTAAAGAAATTGAGATCGGTTTTCCATCTGCGTCCGAAACGGAATATGAGATCTGCCGAGAGTTGATCGAAAAAAATCATATTCCCGATGATGTGACCATTCAGGTGTTGGTACAGGCAAGAGAACACCTTATCCGTAAAACCTTTGAGGCTGTTAAAGGAGCTAAAAATGTTATTGTCCATTTCTATAATTCGACTTCGACACTCCAGCGTAAGGTCGTATTTAAAAAGGATATGGATGGTATTATCGACATCGCTGTTGAAGGTGCCAAGCTCATCAAAGAACTGATTGATCATTATGACGGCGACACCCATTTCCGTTTGGAATATTCCCCCGAAAGCTTTTCCGGTACGGAAGTGGATTATTCTGTTAGAATTTGTGAGGCAGTAATGGATGTCATTCAACCGACACCCGAAAATCCCATTATTCTCAATTTGCCGAATACGGTGGAAATGTGTACCCCAAATACGTACGCCGACCAGATAGAGTATTTTATTAAACACCTCAAAAACAGAGAGTCTGCTATCATCAGTTTGCATCCGCACAATGACCGTGGTACAGGTGTAGCCGGTGCGGAACTGGGTCTGTTGGCAGGTGCTGACAGAATTGAAGGTACACTGTTCGGCAACGGAGAACGTACAGGAAACCTCGATATTGTTACTGTTGGCCTGAATATGTATACACAGGGTGTGGATCCTGAACTGGATTTCAGTAATCTGCCCAAGTACCGTGAGATTTATGAGAGATGTACCAATATGAAAATCGGGGAACGTCAGCCATATGTGGGCGATCTTGTGTTTACTGCGTTTTCCGGCTCTCATCAGGACGCTATCAACAAAGGCTTTCAGTATGCACAGGAAACAGGCAGCGATAAGTGGGAAATTCCTTATCTGCCGATTGATCCTGCGGATGTGGGCAGACAGTATGAACCTATTATCCGCATCAATTCACAGTCAGGCAAGGGCGGAGCTGCCTTTATTATGCAGAATAACTTTGGCTATGAGCTGCCAAAGAAAATGCATCCCGAGTTCGGCTCGCTTGTCAAAG
Organism: uncultured Ruminococcus sp.; assembly: GCA_902802985.1. Lineage (GTDB taxonomy): Bacteria > Bacillota > Clostridia > Oscillospirales > Acutalibacteraceae > UBA1213. The sequence goes on along the minus strand of CADCOE010000030.1, from coordinate 1,758 downwards.
CAGAATGCGACCGTATAGGAAGAGAGCTTTCCCCAAATGAACTGATGGAAGTGTTTAATAAGAACTATATCGATATTAAACAAAAGCTGTGGCTGGTTCATCACGTAGTGACCAATTATGGTCAGGATCACGCTAAGTTTGAAGGCACAATGCATTTGGTGAAACAAAATATAGATGTTGACATCTGCGGGGAAGGAAACGGTCCCATTGACGCTTTCTTTAATGCATTGAAAATGATCGGTATTGACGGTTTTGAATTTGTTTCATACAGTGAACACGGTATCTCCAACGGTTCCGATTCGAAAGCCATTTCATATATTCAGCTCAAAGATCCCAATGGAAAAAGTGTTTTCGGTGTAGGTATCTCACACGGTATCTTTAAGGCTTCGGCAAGAGGTATTATTTGTGCGATTAACCGTTCCGATTTTGAAATCAACTATCCGGGCTAACCTAAAAGACTGCTTCGCAAGAGGCAGTCTTTTTATGAAGTATAAATATACAAAAAGTATATTTATACTATTTGTATATTATTGTCATTTTTTCAACCGTATCTGAATATCTATTTTATTAATCAAGATAATCAAGAAAAATCTGCAAAAGAAGATGAATATATTTCTTGCTTGCCGTCAACAATAATGTTGGAGGTGCAGGAAATGTTCAACAGCAAAAATACACGTGATGGAAACAGTAAGAAAAAACAAAAATCGCCAAAGAAAAATGCAGGTTTTTATATTGCACTTGCGATATGTATGGTAACGGTTGCCGCTGCAGCCTGGACTACTTACGGAAGTGTAATGGATTACAATGAGCTGGCTGAGGAAAGCTCGGAGGCTTCGGAGCACTCAGATGTAAAGACGGCAAATGAGGTAAGCGGCGAAAAGTATCAAACCGACAGTGCAGGTGAAACACAGAAATCTTCAACCGAAACCGATGAACAGTCGCTGCCGCAGAGCAGCGAAACTGTACAGGAAAGTTCCGAGGTGGGAGCGTATCCGCCTAAAAATAAAAAAGAGGACAGTGATGTTTCTATCCTTGAAACAGTCGTTGACACATCTCGCAGAATGCCAATAGAAAATGGGAAACTGATTAAAAAGTTTAGTCCCAACAATCCTATTCGCTCCAAAACAATGTCCGACTGGAGAACACACGATGGCGCAGACATCGCAGCATCTAAAGGAACCCCTGTGCGTGCTATTACGGGAGGAACCGTTAAAATGATATATAAGGACGCCTTGCTCGGCAATGTGACAGTAATCGAGCATACGGGAAGATTTACCGCTTATTACTGTGGTCTCAGCGATACGCCCATTGCTAAGGCGGGCAATACAGTATCAACAGGAGATACCATTGGTTATGTGGGAATTGTCCCGGGAGAAGTGCTTGACGAAAGTCATCTTCATTTGGAAATCAGAAAGGATAACGAACTGATTGACCCGACTTCGGTTTATTGACAAATACGTGCCCTCGTGATTGACGTTCAGGGGCAAAGCTGCGGCACAAAAACAGATTTTGGTGACTGTTTTTGTGCCGCAGCTCTTTTGTTAATTACAAATAGTAAAATATTTTAAAATAATTACAAATTGTATAAATATTTTTTGAAAAAAAACTTGAAAAAGAAAAAATGTTGTGCTATACTGAGAAAGTCGTCAGAGAGATGATGAAAAGTAAATCAGTTGGTGTCGATGACGTTGAGGGTCCACCCGTTCCCATACCGAACACGGAAGTTAAGCTCAATAGTGCCGAAGATACTTGGCGGGT
>CADCOE010000029.1 GCA_902802985.1 uncultured Ruminococcus sp. | reverse complement strand
TTTTGCATCGGCATATTCGGCTGCTGCGGCATTCCATTTTGCATCGGCACATTCGGCTGCTGTGGTATATAACCATTCTGTGGTCCTAGCATTGACGGATCAAGAACCGTTGTATTCTGCTCATCGAAAGGTATCGGTTCAGATTTGACCTCTCCCTGCGGCGATGACACTTCGCCTTGTTTTGCGATATTAACAGGAGATGAAGAATTGTCCTCTGTCGGCTTCTGTAAAGGGATTTCCTTTGGAGCGTTATTGCTATTGTTTGTCTGCGAAAACTGAAATCCACATCCGGTACAAAATACGGAATCATCATTCTTTTTTTCACCGCACTGTGGACAAAAACCGTTGCCGGCCCCTTTGGGTGTGCCGCACTGTGTGCACACATTATGGTCATCAGCCAGCTGACAACCGCAATTTTTACAATACATCACATTTCCTCCTAATAAAGTTTCTTAGAAACACTTTTTTCATTATACAACTTACTTCACTTTTAGTCAAGTATTGGCTTAACACGTCTGAAAAATCAAATGGATGGACAAGCAGTTATCCACAAACGTCCTGTCAAACTTCTTATCTTCCAAGTTCTTCCGCACGTTTGGTACAGGCTGCCATTGCATCAATAATCAACTGAGGAACGTGATTATCATTAAGGACTTTCAATGCTTCTATCGTCGTGCCACCTTTAGAAGAAACTTTTTGTATGAGTACTTCAGGAGAATCTCCGCTGGAGCGAAGCATCTCTGCACTGCCCTCGAATGTTTTGCAGATCAGGCTGAGTGCTGTATCGGCATCAATTCCTTCGGAAACGGCATAATCGACCATTGCCTTGGCAAACAGGTATACGTAAGCAGGGCTGCTTCCGTTAACAGCAATCACCGCATTCATCTGTGATTCAGGCAGTACGACTGCTTCTCCCGAAAGGGCAAACATCCTATATACTTCGTCAAAATCGCTGTCAGTAATATTTTCCGAACGGCACAGTGCCGACGCTCCCTTACCCAGCAAAAGCGGTGTATTGGGCATTACTCTCACAGCAGGACAGTGAACGCCCAGTCCTTTGCGGACATACTCAATGGAAATACCGGCTGCGATTGTTACAAATACCTTATCTTCAGTGGCTGACTGCTTGATTTCCGACAGCACTTCATCGTAATTCTGGGGTTTGACAGCAAGAACCACAATATCACTTTTTTTAGTCAATTCGGCGCCCGATGTCATGGTATCAATGCCCTTTTCCCTCATCAGAGCCAACTTGTCCTTGTCAAGGTCAAAGACAGAGATCTGATCCGCTGTTTTTGCCTCATTTTTCAGAATACCGTCAATAATTGCCGTTGCCATATTGCCAGCCCCGACAAAACCTATTCTTTTTTCACTCATTCTATCAACACCTCTTATTTTTATTGATACCATCATTTTACTCTATATTTGCCAAATAATCAAGTCTGCACTCAACAGAGCCACGGAAATCAACATTCTCTGTTGGCAAAAAAGATATTCCTGCGGTGTCATACAACCGCAGGAATTGTTTTATCATTGTTCAGCTTTAAAATGAGAGACAGTAAGGACTGGGAAAACTGTGTTTGTTGGATCTGCCATCGGAAGTATAATCTCCATAGAGGAACATTTCCAGCTCATCCACACGTCTGTAAAGCAATCCATAATAGCAGTTGCCGCCTGCATGGTGATAGGCAAGCATTTCCTTGATCAATGCATTTTTATTGACATAATTCAGATCTCTGCCGGTAGTGGAACCTCCGCTTGAGCTGACATTCAGATATGTACTGCTGCAATAGCCTGTCAGACCGCTGCTTGTCGTTACTTTATACCATACAGTATTATACTTGGTTGTGCTGACGAGCGTTACCGTTGAACCATAGGGCATTACCGTCAATGCATCAGACGAGGTGGTAGGCTCTTTACGGAGATTAAGTCCATCACTTGAGGTAACGACACCGATCATTTTGGTATCGGATGAAGTAACGGTACCATAAGAATTCATCAGAATATTTTTGAGGTCAGATGAGTAAGTCCAACCTGTTCCCAAATTGTAAGAAAAACTGACAAGAGCGTCAAACTGCTGCTGATTAAATCTGGTGTTATTGCTTAAGAGCATTTCATTAACTCTGGAAGTAAACACTTCGTGGTTGACCTTTTCCACCAGAAGGGCAAAGGCTTCCGTTCTTGTCAGATTATTATAGAAAGCCTCGCCCGAGCTGACAACATATCCGTGACCGATAGTGGGAACATTGTAAGCGAGAGTGTCATAGGTAATCGATGAAACAAACCCTTCTTTATCACCAATAAAGCTGATCAGTCCATCACTGGCACGCAGCGATTCAAGAGCGGTTGTTTTGGTATTGGTTTTTGAGCTGACATACACATCCGATTTACCATCGGCACAAGTTTTCCACGCACCGTCTTTCAGAGAGTAAGCAGTCACCTCAAATTGACCCGCAGCGGTAGTCTTATAATAACCTGTCCATACATAGGTATTGCCTTCTGCTGTTTTGTTAGTAGCATCAACACTGACATTTTTGCCGTTGACATTAACCATAAATTTAACGTTTGTACGGGTCTTATCAGTAATAGCAACCAGCTTAACATTGGAATTGAGGGTAGCGGAGTTCGGCGAAGAATAGGCAAAGCGTATTGGTGCAGCTTCACTGACCGTCACGGCACAAACAGCCCTATTGCCGCTGGAATTAACATAAGAGATCGCCACTTTGCCTGCCTTTTTGCAGTAGATAAATCCTTCGGACACGGTTGCCACTTCTGTATCACTGGACTGCCACCATCCGGAACCATAACCTTTGATATAGACCGTTTTTCCCGCTGTTGTAGCACGTGATGAGTGAGATACAGAAAGTGAACCCGAGGATACACCTTTGACCGTCACCTTACAGGAAGCCTTAACAGTTCCGGAAGCATCGGTTGCTGTAATGGTTGCCGTACCTGCTTTCAAGCCGCTAATTCTTCCGTTGTTAACAGCAGCAACACTGTTATCGCTTGACTTCCACAGAATAGCAGTCGTATTGGTAGCCGTTGCTTTAATAGTCACCATTGAACCGACGCTTACGGTCGCCTCTTTCTGAGAAATAGTAAGTGTAACGGGCTTTTTAACGGTAACAGTACAGGTATCAATAATAATATTTTTAGAATCATATGCCTTAATTGTGGCTGTACCGGGTGCGACACCCGTTACTTTACCGTTACTGTCGACAGTTGCAATTCCCTTATTGAGAGACTTGAACTTCACCTTTCCCGTCGTTGCGGGTGATGTTGCTGCTGTAATTTGGTAAGATTGTCCAACAGAAATGGAATTGGTTTTGGGCGTGACAGACAGCGAGGTAAAATCCGTATGAATAACAGTAACAACACATTTGGCATATTGCTTTGTCACACTGTCGATTGCCGTGATAGTTGCCGCACCGGCACTGATGCCGCTGACTCTGCCGTTGCTGTCGACCTTAGCAATTTCAGGTTTATTGGACTTCCATGTCACTGTTCCTTTGGCATATCGTGCAAGAATTTTGTAGGAGCTGCCCTCAATAATTTTTGCTGATGATTCCGAAAGTGTCAGCGTACTGCCGACTTCATAAGTATCGGGAGCCACTGTATTATCGGGCTGAGAATTTTGTTCTTTTCCATCCAGCGTAAGAAAAATAATTTTTAATGCTTCAATATAGCCTGTTTGATCGTCAGTCAGTTGTACCTTGACCCAATTTTCATTTTTAAAACCAAGAATATTGACTACTTTGCCCGATTCCAAATCAGCCACTTTGCTGTATTTACTGCCGGGACCGCTGTATACAGTAAGGGCACAGGCTGCTTTTGCTTCTGTCAGGATATTGAGCTTATCGGCGGCACAATATCCTGTATCACCGTCGTCAGTACGTACCTTGTACCAATCAGGGTTTGAAATATCAAGTAAAGTAAGCACTGTATTTCCTGTCAGAACTTTGATAGAGTCATAAGAAGATCCTGCTCCGCTTCGGAGATTGATTTTAGCGGCAGTGGAAGCAGTGATCGTGATCTCATCTGTGATGGACACGGCATTGGCAGCCATCATCGGCATTGCTGACATCACGATCACTGCCGAACAAGCTGCTGCCGTCAATTTACGGAATATTTTGTTTTTTTGTGTCATTTTCTTTGTCAAAGCATTTTTTTTACATCCGTTTTGTTTCACTGACAAATCTTACACAACCTTTCACCATTATGACAAATTTGTAACTTCTGTTTTTTCTATTATAACAGCTTATCCAAGTGTTTTCAACCATTATTTTCAATAAAATTTCCAAGTTTTTTATATATTTCATTAATCTTTTCACAAATTTATCATTTCAGCTATAAAATTATGATAAAATTTCAAAAATAGCAACCCTATTCCCTTCGATTTATTTTCTGTTGCAGAATGATGATTTTAACGATTAATACAATTTTGTAACTTTTCACCAAAAACAGCACCGTTCAAAGCTTACGCTCTGAACGGTGCTGTAGGACATTGATGTTATGATATGATTGAAAACAGTCATAACCATCGATTTGCTATGTCTAATAGGCAGCAACAACAAGCTTCCAGACACCAAAAATCTTCTCTGCACACTTCACTGTTACAATCAGAAGTACCTGCATAGTCAAAAATTCCTTTTGAACGAGTACGCCGCTGCCTTAAAATATCATACATTGCCGCATACTCTCTATTGAAGGGATCAGAGTCATAAGCGGCAGAGAAATAATTATAAGCCTCCTCCATCCTTCCACCTGCGTAGGAAATCAATCCCATTTGATAATGCCACTCTCCGTCACGCTCTGTCGGCAAAAAGGTATCCAATATTCTGCGCGCATTGGTATAATCACCTTTTTGTATGTATGCCCGTGACTCTCGAAAACGAGCGTCCGCATAAGACTGTTTTTTGTCGACCTCAGCAGAATCATAATAGGAAGTATAAAAATCAACCTTCGTTCTTTCTTTCGTTTTAGCTTGAGTCCTTCCGCGATCAGGGCTGTAGTTTTCCCACGGATAACGGTAGTTGAAGCTATCCTTTCCTGCTCCGCCGCCGTTTTTCCGCATATCCATAATCGAGTCATAGGCATTATTGATTTCCTTCATTTTTTCAGATGCACTTTCGGCAAGAGGACTGTTGACATATCTGTCGGGATGATATTTCTTGGCAAGAGAACGGTAAGCCTGTTTAATCTCATCATCGGAGGCATACGGAGATACCCCTAAAATTTGATAGTAATGATCATACTTTCCCATTTTCTTTCTGTCACACTCCTGAATATTGCTTGTTTAGTATTATACCACCAAACAAGTATATCCACAATAGAAAAATATCAACTAATATGAGCCGTAAAGTGACTTTCTTCCTGCTTATTTGGGAAATTTTACTGATGGCTTGACGATATATTCGGCGTATTTTTCTTTGTGTTTCTTTATGGGCATCCGGTCAGCTGTATAGATAATATTGTCAATAATGGACTGAAAAGTAGTCAGCTCAATCAAATCATATGCCAATACCAGCTGAGAATACGTCAGATTGATCGCTTCGGTACAATACTGCCGAAAATCATCACTGTTTTCTATATATCGGTCACGAAATGGATTGTAGTTACCGTTTTTGATGTCCTTTTGAATATCATCTGCTGCATCCTTGATATAAATAAGCCGCCCAAGAAAATATCCAAACACGCCCAATATTCGTTTTTGACCGTCATCATTTGACAACATCGTACATAAATCAGACAACAATGCGGCAGTCGGCTCGGCAGCCGTATCAATGCCATCATCTTTTTGTTCGGCTTTTTGCTGATCCTGATACATACGGCAAACACGCTCCCGAATGGCAGGATAGGCAGCCGATGCTTTTTTCATACCGGAGAGTAGCCCTATTTTCCCCCATCTTGCCAATAGCCGTTTCCCCCATCCTGAATCGTCGATCGTATCCGACAGCTTATAATATGCCATTATAACCGATACCGCTCCAGCAAAGTGAAATGCTTTTTCTTTACTTCTGCAAAACATACATTTTTTTAACGGATTAAAAGTACACCGTCCCTGTCGGACGATGCACTCTTCCTTATTGAGGGAAGCATAAACCATTGCCAGCATTGTGCAGTCATAGCTAAGTGTCAGTGTTGCTGCCAATCCGTAATCTTTTTTCATCTGTTTACATAAACCGCAATACACGCTTTTATACAGCCGATAATCCCGAATTTTCAAATCTTCTCTTTTGGGCTGCAAATATCCGAACACTTTTGATACCTCCTTTGGAATTGTCTGAACCTGCCGACAGCCAAGGGGTTTTTCTGCTTATCCGTTTTTCATCAAGCCTTTGATATACAGAAAGCGGAATTTTAAAAATCACAAATATTTTTTCAGGTACTGTCCTGTGTAGGAATGAGGATCGGAGGCGATTTCTTCGGGAGTGCCCTGTGCAATGACAGTCCCACCCCCGTCACCGCCCTCGGGACCCAGATCAATAATGTGATCCGCTGTTTTGATCAGATCCAGATTATGCTCTATTACAATAACGGTATTGCCGCCGTCAACCAGCTTTTGCAAAACATCTGTCAAACGATGTACATCTGCAATATGAAGTCCTGTGGTCGGCTCGTCCAGAATATAGATCGTTCTGCCGGTAGAACGTTTGGACAGCTCGGAAGCAAGTTTGATCCGCTGTGCTTCACCGCCTGAGAGTGTTGTGGACGGCTGACCGATCTTGATATAGCCAAGACCAACATCACATAAGGTTTGAAGCTTATTATAGATCTTAGTATGGTTACGGAAAAAATCACATCCTTCTTCCGCTGTCATTTCCAGCACATCATAGATGGATTTCCCTTTATATTTCACTTCGAGTGTTTCACGATTATAGCGTTTGCCTGCACATACCTCACACGGTACATACACATCGGGTAAAAAATGCATCTCTATCTTGATAATACCATCACCCTGACACGCTTCACAGCGTCCCCCCTTGACATTGAAGGAAAACCTGCCGGAACCAAATCCTTTCATTTTTGCTTCATTGGTCTGTGCAAAAACTTCCCTGATGTCGGTAAAGACTCCCGTATAAGTTGCCGGATTGGAGCGTGGCGTCCTGCCGATGGGAGATTGGTTGATGTCAATGACCTTGTCCAGATATTCAATACCCGTGATTTTGCGGCACTGCACGGGAACGGGTCTGGCTCCATTCAGATCCGACGCCAATTTTTTATACAGAATTTCGTTGACAAGCGAAGACTTGCCCGAACCCGATACACCTGTTATACAAATCAACTTTCCCAGCGGAAATGTTACATTGATATTTTTCAGATTGTTTTGTTTGGCTCCCCATATTTTGAGCTGGTTGCCGTTGCCTTTGCGTCGCTCTTGGGGTACGGGAATATATTTTTTTCGGCTGAGATACTGACCTGTGATCGAATTATCACATTGTTTAATATCATTCACTGTGCCCGCACAAACTAACTCGCCGCCGTGAATACCTGCCCCCGGTCCAATATCAACAATATAATCAGCAGCATACATCGTATCTTCATCGTGCTCAACAACGATGACCGTATTGCCAAGGTCACGCAGATTTTTCAGTGTCGCTATCAGCTTATCATTATCACGCTGATGGAGTCCGATACTAGGTTCATCAAGAATATACAGTACTCCCGACAGAGCCGAACCGATTTGCGTTGCCAATCGGATACGCTGACTTTCGCCGCCTGACAGCGTACCTGCCGAACGGGACAGCGTAAGATAAGACAAGCCAACGCTGTTCAAAAAATTCAAGCGGCTGTCAATTTCTTTTGTAATGGCTTTGGCAATGAATTTGTCACGCTCTGACATAGAAGCATTTCTGGTAAAATTCAGTGCCTGCTCTACTGACATATCGCAAAATTCGCTGATATTCATATCACCTACCGTCACGGCAAGACTTTCGGGAGAAAGTCGCCTGCCTTTGCAAGCATCACACGGTACAGCTGACATATAACTCTCAATTTCCGATTTGACCCACGTACTCTGGGTTTCCCTGAAGCGTCTTTCCAGATTATTGATAATACCTTCAAATTCCGTTTTATAGACGCCGGAACCATATTCGTTTTTTCTCTGTACGGTAATTTTTTCTCCTTTGGTACCGTAAAGAAGAATATCCACCACTTCCTCCGGCAGTTCCTTAATGGGAGTATCCAAAGAAAAATGATAATGTTTTGCCAATGCTTCAAAATACATTGCAGCAATAGTACTGCCTTCCATTGCCCAACCGCTGCCCTTAATGCCTCCCTGACGCACCGACTTGGAAGGATCGGGTACAATGCGGTTGATGTCAATTTTCATAAACACACCCAATCCCGTACATTTTTTACACGCACCATACGGATTGTTAAAGGAAAACATTCGGGGACTCAATTCGTCAATACTTACACCGTGTTCCGGGCAGGCATAATTCTGTGAAAACATTATATCTTCCCCACCGTTGACGGCAACCAACACCAAACCTTTGGCAAGCTTGGCGGCAGTTTCAACGGAATCGGACAAGCGGGAACGAATTTCGTCTCTGATGACCAAACGGTCAACAACAATTTCAATATTATGCTTCTTATTTTTTTCGGGCTTGATATTTTCGGATAAATCATAGATAATACCGTCCACACGCACTCGGACAAACCCACTCTTTGATGCTGACTCAAATTCTTTTTGATGTTCTCCTTTTTTGGCTCTAACCACCGGTGCCATCACCTGTATTTTGGTACCCTGCGGCAGTTCCAGTACCTTGTCAACGATTTGGTCAACCGTCTGCTGTTTGATCTCTCTGTCGCAGATAGGGCAATGCGGAATACCAATTCTTGCGTACATCAAACGTAAATAGTCATATATTTCTGTAACGGTACCTACCGTGGAGCGGGGATTTTTGGATGTTGTTTTTTGGTCAATAGAAATAGCCGGCGATAGACCATCTATTCCGTCAACATCCGGCTTGTCCATCTGACCAAGGAACATCCGTGCATAGGAAGAAAGTGACTCCACATATCTTCTCTGCCCCTCTGCATAAAGCGTATCAAACGCAAGTGATGACTTTCCTGAACCTGAAATACCTGTGACCACCACCAATTCATCTCTGGGGATCTCGACATCAACGTTTTTAAGATTGTGTTCCCTTGCTCCCTTTACTACAATTTTTTTAAATGCCATAATTACTACCTCTTTCACTGATCCGTATTCGTTTTCACTTTGCCGTCATCTGTGGGAATGGCACAAAACAATATAGTATAATATAATGAAAGGAGTGCAAAACTGCACTCCTTATTCACTGGTCGGGGCAATTAGTCTTGATCGTCTGATGTGAACAGCACGTCAATATTGTCGACCCTTTTTTTGTGTTCTTCCACGGTTTCCTCTTCATCATCGGTATCATCGTGAATGGGGATTTCTTTGCCTTCCATTGCACAAACAAACTGTTCACCCGACATTTTTTCGTGTTCAAAAAGGAATTTAGCTACAACGTGAAGTTCAGGGGTATGCTCTTTGAGGATTTCCTCTGTCTTGCGATAGCCCTCTGTGATATAATCCTTTACTTCAGCGTCTATTTCTGCGGCGGTTTCCTCGGAATAGGTTTTGTTATGACCAAATTCTTTACCGAGGAACACTTCTCCATCCGATGAACCGTAAGTGATCGGTCCCAACTTTTCACTCATACCATACTTGGTGATCATAGAAAAAGCCAGATTGGTGGCACGTTCAATATCGTTAGAAGCACCTGTGGAAATATCCCCCAAAATCAATGCTTCCGCTACTCGTCCGCCAAGCAATACAACGATTTCTTCCAGCATTTCTTTGCGTGAACGGTAGGATCGGTCTTCAGACGGCAGTGACATCGTAAATCCACCTGCCATTCCTCTTGGAATAATAGAAATCTGATGAACGGGATCCTGTGTCGGTGAAAAATACGTTGCTATAGCGTGTCCTGCTTCGTGATACGCTGTAAGATTTTTTTCTTTGTCACTCATTACACGGGATTTCTTTTCTGTACCGACAACTACCTTAATGGTAGCCTCCTCTACTTCCGCCATCGTGATCGCTTTCAGATCCTTTCTGGCAGCAAGCAAGGCTGCTTCATTCAACAGGTTCTCAAGGTCAGCTCCTGTAAAGCCTGCTGTTGATTTAGCAATCGTTTTGAGTTTGACATCCGGAGCAAGGGGCTTGCCCTTTGCGTGAACCTTCAGGATTTCTTCACGTCCCTTAATATCAGGACGGCCTACAATCACCTGTCTGTCAAAACGTCCGGGACGCATCAACGCAGGATCGAGTATATCAGGTCGGTTGGTAGCAGCAATCATAATAACGCCTTCATTGGCGCCAAAACCGTCCATTTCGACCAGCAGCTGGTTTAATGTCTGTTCACGCTCATCGTGCCCGCCGCCCAATCCGGCACCACGCTGACGACCAACAGCATCGATCTCATCAATAAAAATAATACACGGTGAATTTTTCTTTGCCTGCTCAAACAGATCTCTTACTCTCGAAGCACCAACACCGACAAACATCTCTACAAAGTCGGAACCCGAAATGGAGAAAAACTGTACCCCTGCCTCACCTGCCACGGCTCTTGCCAGCAGTGTTTTACCGGTACCGGGAGGACCTACCAGCAGTACGCCTTTAGGAATTCTGGCACCAAGCTCATTATATTTTTCAGGATCCTTCAGAAATTCCACAATTTCACGAAGTTCTTCTTTTTCTTCATCCGCACCGGCTACATCAGCAAAAGTGGTTTTTCGTTTTTCGTCGCTGATGTCCTTGAATTTTGCCTTGCCGAAATTCATCGATTTGCCTGCGTCACCCATTGTTCCCGACAGTTTCCGCATAAAATACCACCATACCAGTCCCAGCAGGACGATCAATATGAGGTTTGGCAGCAAACTCAGCCACCACGAATTATCGGTTGCCTGTTTCCAAGTAAACTTCATCGGCTTGTCGTTATTTTTATTGTACTCGTCTACCGAGTCATCGATCGCCTCAAGGAACAGGGAAATACTTGCCACGCTGGTTTCTATTTTTTTGCCGTTAGTTTTGGTGATTTTGAGTTCACCCGTACCGAAGTCAAGGCTGTATTCCTTTACTTTCTGATCTTGGAACAAATAAATAATTTCAGAGGTAGTATATTCCTTTTTGGGGGTCGATGCAAAAGCAATGGCAATACTAACAATCAGTACGATAGGTATTCCCAGATAAATCAAAAGGTTACGTATTGCTTTCTTGTTATCCAAGGGCTTGTCACTCCTTTATTTTATTTTTATTTTGTATATATTTCGGGTTTAAGTATCCCGATATACGGCAGGTTTCTGTAGCGTTCGTCATAATCCAGTCCATAGCCGACGACAAAATAGTCGGGAATGACTGCTCCGGCATAATCGGCCTGAACAGGCTTGGTACGTCTTGACGGCTTATCCAGCAGCGTACATATCCTGACGGTTTGGGCTCCCTTTTGGGATATGTACTCGGTCAGATAAGAAAGCGTGCTGCCTGTGTCGAGAATATCTTCGACCAGCAGGACGTGTTTGTTGCTGACATCCATATGAATGTCTTTGATTATTCTGACATTGCCCGAGGAGGTCGTGGAAGCACCATAACTGGAAGCGGCAATAAAATCTATCCGACAATCTGCTGTCAGTTGCCGGAACAGATCCGCCAGAAACAAAAAGCTTCCTTTGAGGACACCTATGACAACCAGACTCTGACCGCTGTAATCAGCATTGATCTGTCGGGCAACGGTTTGGGTCATTTGTCGGAGCTGCTCCTCGTCAAAAAGAATTTCCTGAATATCCTTATTCATATTCTGCACCGTTTGTCTTCCTTTATTTCAAAATTCATCATTTCGACCGGTCGGGGCAATACAGAGTACAGAATGCGTCTGCGGTGTTACCCGATACAGTTCAGACACACCGAGATGCTCTGCCCAGATAATTTCACTGTCATCAGCAAGCAATACCAGACTGTCACGCTGTTCTGACGGGATCTTTTGTTCTGTCATCAGTTTTCTGAGCGGTTTGGTAATATTCCTGCCGAGAGGCTTGAATTGATCGCCTGAACGTCTTGTCCTGAACACAGCCGTTAAAGGTATTGTATCATAATCGACCGAATTATGAAACACAAATTTGTTATTTTTTTTACGGTTATGGAACTCAGATAGATTTATCTTATCCAGTTGAAATTTTTTATCATTAATGAATATGGTCTTTTGGTTTCCGAAAGGAATTTTCTCCTTTGTCTTTTTGATAGCCTCACGGCAAACAATTCTCAATATTCCCTGTTCTGAAACAGCCGTAATATTTTTGCGAATTTCCACAGCACCACTATTATACACAATTTTTCTGACAAGTTCAATATGCTTTGCTTCGGGAACAATATGAAATTCTTTCAGCAGCAGTCTAATGGCTTCACTGAAAACGATGTTATCCAGTGCCGAAAGCTTTACTGTATCATATCCGCCCCGGCATTGTGCCTCAGAAAGAGCTTGACGGGCACATTGTGCAAGAAATTCATCTGCCTCACGCATTCGCTGTGACATTGCTGTCACCGACATCTCAAAAGAGGGATTGATCGTTTTGAGCACAGGGACAACATCCAACCGCAGGCGGTTGCGGGTATAATCCCGTTGAAGATTGGTGCTGTCGGTAACATAATCAATATGGTTGTCACGGCAGTAGCGTTCTGTATCACTGCGGGTACATTCGATCAGCGGACGGATAATGTTATCCCTAACCGGCGGAATACCACACAGACCCGAAATGCCGCTGCCCCGTGCAAGATGAAAAAGTACAGTTTCAGCATTATCCGAGGCAGTATGAGCCGTAGCAATTTTAGCACTGAATTGATCGGCAATACGAGCAAAAAAATCATAGCGTACATTTCGGGCACACAGTTCTGTACTAATTTTTTTCCGCTTGGCCATTGCCGCCACATCCACTCGCTGTGTCAAAAGCGTGATATGATATTTTTCACAAAGTTTGGCAGCAAATTGTTCATCCCTGTCTGCCTCCTGTCCTCTGAGCATATGATTAACATGACAGGCATCAATCGTGAGATCCATTTCCTTACGCAGCGACACCAAAAAATGCAGCAATGCACACGAATCCGCACCGCCTGACAGTCCGACCACTATACGATCACCCTGACGGAGCATATGATATTTATGAATGGTTTGCAGAGCTTTATTATCCACGGCTCATCTCCTGCGATGTAAAACGCATAAATTCACCCTGCCAATGCAGCGGCACAGAACGTGTTTCACCGTGTCGATTTTTGGCAACAATACATTCACCGCTGTTTCGGTTGGCGTCATACTCCGGATCCTGTGTATCTTTATAGTATCCCTCACGATACAAAAATAATACAATGTCTGCATCCTGCTCGATAGAACCGGAATCACGCAAATCCGAAAGCTGTGGTTTATGCTCGGTACGCTGCTCGCTGGCACGGGAAAGCTGTGACAGTGTGATAACAGGAACATTAAATTCTTTGGCAAGGATTTTAAGATTTCGTGTAATTTCTGAAATTTCCTGCACACGGTTGTCGATCCGCCTTGACGCCGACATCAGCTGCAAATAGTCAATGATGATCAGGTCAACATACTTCAGCCTTCTGAGTTTTGCTTTGATTTCCGGCACGGTAATACCCGGAGTATCGTCCAGATACATATCAGCTTTGGAAAGCACATCCCCAGCTTCGATCAGGCGTGTCCATTCGTCATTGTCAAGCATACCTGTTCTGAGCTTGGTGCCTTGTATCAGACCTTCGGTGGAAAGCAGTCGGGACGACAACTGTTCCTTGGTCATTTCAAGGGAAAAAAACGCTACCCGCTTTTTACATTTCACTGCCACGTGACGGGCAATATTCAAAGCAAACGAAGTCTTACCCATACCAGGTCGAGCCGCCAGCAAAATCAGATCTGAACGGTTCAAACCTGTAATGGTATTATCCAATGCTCCGATACCTGTAGGCAGTGCTTTATACATCTGACTGTCGGGGGAATTGAGCAAATCGAGGCGGTCAAATGTCTGGAGAATGACATCTCCTATTTTTTCAAGCCCTTTAATGCTTCGGTCATCGCGTATATCAAAAATTTTCTGTTCCGCCGCATCGATCAGCTTAGTAATATCATCGCCCGGCTGTGCAGCGTCTTCAATGATTTCCCGTGATGATACAATAAGACTGCGGACCATATATTTATCGCGAACGATTTTAGCATAATCGGTCACTCGTGAAATGGAAGGAACGATTTCTGCCAACTGCATCAGATAGGTTTTACTGTATGCTTCGTCAAAGTCCTTGTTGCTTCTGAGCTGTTCCAGCACCGTAATAAAGTCAACGGGTCGGTTCAGCGTAAACAAATCTATCATCGAACGGTAAATCTGTTGATGTGTTGCGATATGGAAATATTCATCCGACGGCAATATATCCATCACTGACGGCAGGCAGTCCGAATCAAGCAGGATTGCACCTAATACCGACTGTTCTGCCTCTGCACTGAACGGCATATTCATTCCATCAAGATTGGTTTCTATTTTATTATCGCTCATACTTTCTTTTTTTCGCCTCCTGCCGTACGTAAAAATCAGCCCTAACACCAAGCCTGTGAAAGCTTGGGCAGGGCAAATTTCGTTTTAGTTTTATATAGACGGATGTATAACTGTATACACACATCAAACCTGTTCTACCACTTTGATTTTAATTTTGGCAGAAATACCGGTGTAGAGTTTTACTTCGGCACCGAATGTACCGAAAGACTTGATGTCGCTGTCCAGAATTACCTTACGCTTATCTACCGACAGACCGTATTTTTTCTGTAATTCCGCTGCCACTTCCTTGCTGGTGACAGAACCAAAAAGTCTGCCGCCCTGTCCGGCTTTTGCCGTCAGTGTCAGTATCTGTCCTTCCAGTTTTTTGGCATTAGTCTGTGCCTGAGCAGTTTCTACCTCTATTTTGTGTTTTTTGGATTGCTCCGCATTTTTCAGTTCATTGATTGCTTGTGCATCTGCTTCCTTGGCAAGCTTATGCGGCAAAAGATAGTTTCTTGCGTATCCATCGGATACGGTCGCCATCTCCCCTTTTTTGCCTGTTCCCTTTACGTCCTGCAAAAGTACTACTTTCATACTGTTTCCTCTTTTCCTTTATTATTTGCCGCCGTAACAGCGGACTTTTTGTCAATATCAAGGTCATTGATAATCGACACCAATCGCTCTCTTGCCTCTGCCATACTGATCCCCTCGATCTGACACGCTGCCATTGTCTGATGACCGCCGCCGCCGAGTGCTTCCATAATGACCTGTACGTTGAGATCACCGAGAGAACGTGCCGAGATATTAACTGTTTTCCCCGTTTTGTACATCACAAACGATGCCTTGACATTTTCTATACCCAAAAGCTCATCTGCCGCCTGTGCTGACACGATGCGTATATCGGGAATATGTTCATCTGCTGCCGCTATCGCACAGTAATTAAAAATCTCTGCTTCGCTGACCAGCTTATATTTCACTTTATAGGTATCTATGGTATTGGAGAACAGACGCTTGACTTCCACAGTGTCTGCTCCCTTGCTGCGTAAATACGCTGCCGCTTCAAAAGTGCGGACACCCGTTCGGAGCACAAAATTTTTCGTATCAAGCATAATTCCTGAGAGCAGGGCTTCGCTTTCGAGCCGGCTCAAAGATTCATTGCCGAGATACTGCACTAATTCTGCTGTCATTTCCGATGCCGAAGAAGCATACGGCTCGTGGTAAAATACCAAGGCATTGTCAATATGATTGACCATCATACGATGGTGGTCAATCACCACCACACGCTTACATCTGTCATAAACTGTCCTTGACTCCAAAAAGTTGGGAGAATGGGTATCGACAATGATTAACAATGTATGTTCATCCAGAATATCAAGTGCTTCACTTTCCGTTTTGAAGATACTCTCAAAACCTGCTTTTTCAAAAGAAGCAACCAGCGGTTTCGCCAGCGTCTGCTGTTTATTGATAACGATATAGGCACTGCGGTGGAGTCCTTTGACAACGGCACTCCACATTCCCACTGACGCTCCCACAGCATCAAGATCAGAAAAGCGGTGTCCCATAATCAACACATTGCTGCTGTTGTTGATGTGGTTGGTCAAAGCAGCGGCGATCACTCGGGTACGTACTTTATCACGCTTTTCAACGCCCTTGGAAACACCTCCGAAAAAGCGATATTTATCGGCTTTTTTGACTGCTGCCTGATCTCCGCCTCTGCCAAGTGCCATATCGAGTGCCTGTCTTGCCCAAAGTTCGTTTTCCTTATAGCTGTCGGCACCGTGTCCGATACCAATGGAAATGGTTGCACAAAGCTGATCATTGATTTTGATACTGCGTATTTCTTCGAGAATTTTAAATTTCTCGTCAATAAACTGCTTCAAGTTTCTTTCTTCCATCACGACAAGATACTTTCTGCCGCTGAGCTTTTTATAAAAGCCCGTGGTAGACATTACCCATTTGACGATAGCCTGTTCCACAGTAACAATGACCTGTGCGGCTCTGCCGTCCTCGGCTTCACGTTCCAGCTCGGACGCATTGTCAAAAGCAACAATCGCAATGACAGGCCGTGAATTGACATATTCGTCCGAATTGGTTTTATACTCATTATTGTCAAGAAAGTATACCACAGATGCCGCACCGTTTTTAACACCGAACACAGTGTACCATCTGCCGTTGACAAAAGTATCGGTACCGTCATCTTCATAGATAGCGTCGGGATTATGGTTAGAAAGATACTCTGCTATATTATCACAAATACAGCTTTCCCCATTGCAGAGAGATTGCTTGAACCGCTCATTGGCTGCCAATATTTCATTATTTTCACCAATAACGACAGCCGCCGCACAAACCTTATTAATGGTTTTACCTTTATTGTCACCTATGGCACTCATACCGCCTGCAACAATGTGCGTGACATAGCGTTTCAGGTTCAGGAAACCGACCATCACGATGGCAAATGCCCCAAAAGCAATAATCATTTCCGCTACAAAAATAAGACTGTTCCAAAATGCCGAAATCGCTGCCATCAGAAACATTGCCGCTGCAAATGCTGCACAAAGCGGTGTAACGTACTTATTTGCTTTTCTGTCAAATTTAAATTTTCTTTTTTTCATACTTTCATCCCACCCCCTGTCGCAGAAATGCAGAAATAAAGAAGAAAGAAGAAAGAAAAAAGAAGGATATTTCCTCTGTCTGTATTATCAAAGTGCCGCAGGAGGCAGCTCCTTTATATTTCCATAATGATGGGAAGTATCATCGGGCTTCTGCGTGTTTTATCATAAAGAACTTTAGACAGCTCATCTTTAACGGTATTTTTGATAACACCCCATTCGTGTACTCCCTGACGCTCACATTCTTCCAGTGCATCAATAACGGCACCTCTGGCATCATCCATCAACGGTTCACTTTCACGAACATACACAAAGCCTCTGGATACAATATCGGGTCCTGCCACGATATGACCGTCCTCACGATCCAACGTCACAACAACCACAATCAAACCATCCTGTCCGAGATGTCTCCTGTCACGCAGTACGATACTGCCGACATCTCCCACTCCAAGTCCATCTACCAAGACCTTTCCTGCCGGTACACTGGGCAGCTGCTTCATATATGCCTTATTCAGCTCAATCACATTACCGATGTCTCCGATAAATATATTGGAGCGGGGCATTCCCATTTCCATTGCCAGATTAGCGTGTTTCATTAAGTGTTTTTGCTCCCCGTGCACAGGGATAAAGTATTTCGGTTTTGTCAGCCCGTGTATAATCTTCAATTCTTCACGGCAGGCGTGTCCCGACACGTGCACCTCGTACATCGACTCATACACTACTTTACAGCCGTGTTTCATCAATTCGTTAACAACATTTCCTACCATTTTTTCATTGCCGGGAATAGGGTTAGCCGAAATAATAATACAATCATCAGGTCCTACCTCTACCTTGCGGTGATCGGAATACGCCATTCTGGACAAAGCCGACATTGTTTCCCCCTGACTGCCTGTGGTAACCAGCACCACTTCTTCTTTGGTATAGTGTCCCAGCATATCAATATCAATGATCAGTCCGTCAGGTACTTTGACATATCCCAATTCGGAAGCGATCGTCATATTGTTCACCATACTGCGTCCCGAAAAAGCCACTTTTCTGCCATATTTCTGAGCACAGTCGAGTATCTGCTGTATTCTGCCGATATTGGAGGCAAAAGTAGCAATGATAATACGGTTTTTTTCTGCTTCTTTAAAGAGTAGATCAAACGTATGTGCTACCTTTTGTTCGGTCATTGTATACCCTTCACGTTCAGCGTTAGTAGAGTCTGCCATCAGCGCAAGGACACCTTGCTTGCCGAGTTCAGCAAATCGTGCCAGATCGATCATTCCGCCTGTTGTCGGGGTACAATCAATTTTAAAGTCACCTGTATGAACAATAATGCCTGCGGGGGTATGGATTGCCACACCCACGGCATCCGGTATGGAATGATTTACGTGGATAAATTCAATAGACATACAACCCAGACGTATTCTTTGACCAGGGTTAACGACATTCAATTTGGCTTTATTATGGAGATTATGCTCTTTGAGCTTACTGCTTACCAATCCCAGTGTGAGTGACGTTCCGTATACGGGCAGGTTCATATTTCTCAGAAAATACGGCAATGCACCGATATGATCTTCGTGACCGTGAGTGAGGACGATACCCTTCAGTTTATCTTTGTTGCGTTCCAAATAAGTAAAATCAGGAATAACAAGGTCTACGCCAAGCATATCACCGTCTGGGAATGCCATACCGCAATCAAGGAGGAACATATCGTCTTTACATTCAAACAGCGTAATATTTTTACCTATTTCGTTCAAACCGCCAAGGAATGTCACCTTTACCGAGCAGTTTTCATTTCTCTGATACTGTTGATACTTAGGCTGAAAATTATTCTGATTTGGCTTATGATAACGTTGTTGTGGCAGTGTTTTTTCTGTTTGTGTCGTTTTCGCACGTTTTTCAAGTGCAAGAATATCGTTGACAACAATATTTTCTCCACCGATCTGCTGATCTGCAATTCTGCGGGGAGGAACAATTTTTTCAAAAAGCTTTGTATCCGACCGCTCCGAAACAAATCTTTTCTTCTGATTTCTGTTTTGGGGATATTTTGTTCCCTGCACGGTTTTCCCCCTGCCGTTTTTCGGCATTTTTCTTCTGTTGTAATCCGGTCCCACTATTCAATTACCTCCATTAAATATATATTAGTCATTTTAAATATTTTTTTACCGTTCCGCTCGTCTTTTTCGCCAATTTAACTATATTTCCGAACACGAAATCATATGTTCTATTTTACTCCCAATTTTCTCTTCTGTCAAGATTGACGGCAGTCGGTTCCTGGAAATCAATTCTCCCAGCCCCCTTTCCTAACACCGCTGATATACCCTTGATTGCCAAAACAATAAATGATATAATACTCAAAACGATTTGCTGTTTGGTGCATTGACACACCGGCATCGAAAGGAATGTAAGATACAATGAAAAAAGTAGAAATATTCACGGATGGAGCGTGCAGCGGCAACCCCGGACCGGGAGGATGGGGAGCATTGCTTCGCTATAATGGTCACGAAAAGGAACTTTGGGGCGGTGAAGTCAACACTACCAACAACCGTATGGAAATGACAGCGGTAATTGAAGCCCTGAAAGCCCTAAAAGAACCTTGTGATGTCACTTTAACAAGCGACTCCCAGTATGTATGCAATGCTATTACTAAAGGATGGGCAAAAAAGTGGCAAAAAAACAACTGGATCAAAAGTGATAAATCCAAAGCCAAAAACCCTGAACTGTGGGAAGAACTTCTTGCCTTGATCGACAAGCACCACATCAAAATCATTTGGGTCAAAGGCCACGCAGGACATCCCGAAAATGAACGCTGTGACGCTCTCGCACGCAAAGGTGCCGAACACGCCGCCAAATAGCCTTACCCAACAAAATGGTCGGGTATGGTTTTTCCCTATCATACGGGCTTACTGCGTATTGACCGCGGAGGCACTCCGCTCGGGTATGGTTTTTCCCTATCATACGGGCTTACTGCGTATTGACCGCGGAGGCACTCCGCTCAGGTATGGTTTTTCCCTATCATACAGACTTACTGCGTATTGACCGCGGAGGCACTCCGCTCGGGTGTGGTTCTTCCCTATCATACAGACTTACTGCGTATTGACTACGGGAACACTCCGCTCGAGTGTGGTTCTTCTGTATCATACAAACTTACTGCGTATCATAAAACATAGTAATTTTATATGAAATATAGAAATAATATTGATTTATTTGTTTTTTTGGTGTATGATATATCTAACGGGAATAAATTAATCTTTTATTTCCCACAATTTTATAGAAATGAGGTCTGAACAAATGTCAGGATTAGTATATGCTGATAATGCTGCTACCACTCGTCTCTCCGAACGGGCATTTGAAGCAATGAAACCGTATTTGACGGAATATTTCGGTAACCCGTCCAGCTTGTACCGACTTGGTGCACAAACTCATAAAGCGATCGACAATGCCCGCCAAAGTATTGCTGACAGCTTGAATGCCGCAAAGCCTAACGAAATCATTTTTGTTTCCGGCGGCAGCGAGGCTGATAATTATGCCATTAAAGGCGCCGCAGAACTTGGCGAAAAAAAGGGGAAAAAGCATATTATCTCTACCAAATTTGAACATCACGCCGTTCTCCACACATTGGAATACCTTGAAAAACACGGTTTTGAAATAACTTTGCTGGATGTTCACGAAAATGGATTGGTTCGTCCCGAAGAACTGGAAAAAGCGATCCGTGATGATACCGCCTTGGTTACTATTATGCTCGCCAATAATGAAATAGGTACGATACAGCCTATCAAGGAACTGGCAGAAATCGCACATCAGCACAATGTTCTTTTCCATACAGACGCTGTTCAGGCTGTAGGAACTATTCCTGTGGATGTGCGTGAACTGGGTGTGGATATGCTCTCTTGCTCGGCTCATAAATTTCACGGTCCCAAGGGGATAGGGGCACTGTATGTAAGAAGAGGTATTCGCCTGCCTAACCTCATTCACGGCGGCGCTCAGGAACGAGGTTTCCGTGCCGGTACAGAAAATATTGCAGGTATCGTCGGAATGGCTGAAGCTCTTACAGAATCGATCGAACATATGCCCGAAAGAAATGTCCGTCTTGAAAAAATCCGTGATAAAATTATTGACGGTCTGCTGAAAATCGACCGCTCTATCATTAATGGCGACAGAACACATCGTTTGCCCGGTAATGTCAATATGTGTTTCCAAGGAATTGAAGGAGAATCTCTGCTGTTAATGCTCGACCTAAAAGGTGTGGAAGCATCTTCCGGTTCGGCTTGTACTTCCGGCTCACTTGACCCCAGCCATGTACTGCTGGCAATCGGTCTGCCCCACGAAATCGCTCACGGTTCACTCAGACTGACTTTTAGTGATGAAAACACCGATGCAGATGCAGACTACATCTTGGAGGTAACACCGCCCATTATTGAACGTCTGCGTTCTATGTCCCCTCTCTGGGAAAAAATCATCAAGGAAACTGCTTGACTCGGTGACACATACAAAACACAGTTGATGATACCACACTAAAGCACCCGACCGGAACAAAAATTCTGCTCTGGCTTCGAAAAAAATTGTCGGGGGAATATCCAATGGCAGTCAACCTCTTGACTGCCAACAATAACAATCAAGAAAGGTGATAACTATGGCATACAGTGAAAAAGTAATGGATCATTTTGCAAATCCAAGAAATGTCGGCGAAATTGAAGATGCAGACGGTATCGGTGAAGTAGGCAACTCAAAATGCGGCGATATTATGAAAATGTATATTAAAGTAGAGGATGAAACCATTACCGACGTTAAATTCAAAACATTCGGCTGCGGAGCCGCTATCGCTACCAGCTCAATGGCAACAGAACTGGTGAAAGGGAAGACAATTCCGGAAGCATTACAGCTTACTAATCAAGCAGTGATGGAAGCTTTGGACGGTCTGCCGCCAGTAAAGGTTCATTGCTCTGTATTGGCAGAAGAAGCGATCAAAGCAGCCGTTTCTGACTACTACACTAAACAGGGAAAATCTCTCGATACCGAAATTGAAAACAAATAACGCTCTAAAAATCCTTTGATGTATCATCTGCATCAAAGGATTTTTTGTGCAACGAAAACAGGCAGTATCGTCATCACACGATACTGCCTAAAAATCAATCATTTCTCCACTGTGTCTGTATTTCGGAAGAAAGCTCTGTCATACGTCGATAATGTTCGTCATAATCCTTCCGTATTCCTGCTTTATCTCTTTGGTAGAAGGTATCATCACCCTTTTCAATGGCGTAAGCAGCAAGGCTTTTCAATTCGGATATTTCAGACAATGCACTGGTTGTTTCCTGACTCAATTCTTTGTTGAGCTGATCAAATTCTTCAGAAGCATTCAGAGTGATCACTTTCTGAAAAATATCTGAAAGCTTGTCCAGCGTATCAATGTATTCCTTGGCCTCTGCTTCATTATGACAGTTAAAATTCTTCTCTTTGGTTACCATTACACGGGTATAATTTACTGTTTGATTAACCAATTCTTTCACTTGAGATACATACTGTTCATTATGTTGTGCTGTTTCGTTGGAACAGCCTGCCAGAACAAACAATACTGCGGCTGTCACCAAAAAAAGGAAGGAACGTTTTAATATTGTAATTTCTCCCATAAACTGCTCCTGTCGACTTAAAGTTCAAATGCACCTGTTATGTTGTATATCTGTTCATACAAAACAGCTGCTCTCGCCTTGTAGTAATTCAAAACATTCGTATCTGCGACGATCATCCCCATCGTACCGTGTTCGCCACTGCGGCCTTCTTCATAATAACTGCTTACTACTGACTCTGTACCGTTTTTCCAGTCCGTTTGTGTTTTATCGAGATCAGCTTTATCGTCCGGCTGATCCGCAAGAAGCTCTGACAGTTGATTGTATGCCTTATCCGCTTCTTCTTTCCATTTTTCGCTGTATTTTTGAGTAATTTCTCTCATTTGGGCAGTGGTGATGCCATTGTTGAGCATTTCCTCCGTATAGGCAGCGTCAAGGGAGTTGCTGTCAAAAAGTTCATTAAATTTTTCATTATCGGTAAATGAAGAAGCCTCCTCGTGAGGAAGGGAAGAAATTTGTTCATCATCGCTGAAATAACCATCGCTATCCTCTTGAGAGGTTGATGAGCTGGTACCATCCTCCGTGCTAACAGTGACCGATACGTCCGCATCTGAACTTTCAGATTGAGATGCTCTTTCGGATGACTCCTGCGGAACACTTGCATCGGACACAGTTTCCTCTGATGGCAATGACGATGATGCGGTCGATGTCTCACTTTTTTCTTGCTGAAGTTCAGAAACAGACTGCTCCGGAGCTTTCGATGAAGCCTCCTCTTTTCCGCATCCCGTGGGCACAATCGCAGTGACAAGCAATGCAAGACAAACAACGATCATTTTAAAGTTCTTTTTCATTGACACTTCTCTCCTTTGCGACGCCTCGCCTAATTTGTTACTGCTCATAATAACAAATATTTCGTTTTTTGTCAATATCCAATTACAAAACCGTTGCCAATACCAGCATTTCTTTGATTTTCTGATAGATCGGTTCAAAATCATTGATGGGTAAAGGATTTTTTCCCTTGCCCACCTCTACCGTAAAGGCAGGACGTTTAAATTTTTGTACAAACCAGTCTTTGAAACCGCCTCCGCTTGCCAATCCTGTCGGCTCACCAATTTTATATCCGCTGGAATATGCCATAATTTTTGCCATTTTATGTGCTTCAATGTCGTTGTAATCACCGAAATTCCAATAGATTTCTTCTCCCTGACTGTGAAAAGCCAGTGCGTGAGTGATATTTCCTGTACGACAGTACGAAGCAACTGTACGGCTTTCGGGTTCACTTTCGGGAAATTCTCCCCCGTAACGTGTCGACGACGCCGATATAATACCGTTTTCTATTTCCATTTTTCTGAGGTTTTCCCAGTTAGCGGAAAAATTATGGTTAATATCCACTCCTGCTGCATTGGACTGCCATAAGGAGGTATTTCCTTTACTGACTTTCTGCACCAGTTCTTCATAACCGCCTGCACTTTTGGCACCGTGGATCTGTATTTCCACCCCATCAGGATTAACGCAGGGAATGATCGCTAATCCTCTGCGATTGAGAATACTGCCGATACGTACGCCACACATACTTTTTCCTGTCATCACACTGAAACACATTTCATCCACAAACCGCAGCAGCAGCAAAGAAGTGATCCACTCCATACCGTGATAAGCGGCAGTAAAAAGGACTTGTTTTTGTCGATTTCCGATACATAACAGATCTATTGGTCTGGAACAGCGGGTTTCCCCTATGGTATCACGTGACAAAAAAGCATAATCCAGTAATAAATTGCCGATCAATAATTCTCTGGTTGAACGGTCGGCTTTTTTACATAATAAATTCGTATCCAACATTGTTTGTTTCCCCCGTTTGTTTTGATACACATAATATATACTTTTTATTTTAATTTTTATGTCATATTATTGGTTACATTTTGATACCTTAGTCCGAAAAATCCATACAAATTTTCTTGTTTTCGACATTCTCTCACTGCATAGTTGATAATAATGTATTCGAACACCGTTTTTTAGTTGACATCTACGTACTTTTCACTTATTATTGATGTATAATTCAATGACTGAGAGGTGTTATTATTTATGTCAGGCGACTCCGCCGGGCATGTCAGTATCTTGACAGACCCTAATCCTATCATTTCATCATCTTACGGAATGATAATTGCCACAGCAGCAATGATCATTCTGATATTTTTATGTTTCTTTTTTTCACTTTGTGAATGTGCTGTCGGCAGTTCTGCTGTCAGTATACTGAAACAGTGGAATGAAAATAAAACAAAAAATGCTGATCTCGCCGTCAAAATCAAAGCGGATCCCACCCAATATTTTTATTCGGCACAAACCGGTTTTTCTGTGAATGCCGTTGCCCTTGTCACTTTATCAGAGCTTACATACACTGTACCCATACGTTCTCTCTTGACATTAGCCATCACTGATAATGTCATTTCTTCTGTCTTGGCGGTTATTTTGATATTTATCATCGTATCCATTGTCATTATTGCTTTCGGTCAGCTCATTCCACGCAGAATAGCATTAGAAAACCCCGAAAAATGGCTTATCCGATGCTCTGAAATGTTTATTGTGTTGTGTAAACTCATCTATCCCTTTGTGATAGTGTGTACAGCTTTGACCAATCTCATCCTCATCTTGTTTGGTCACAGTGCTAAAAAAAATACCGGACATATCACCGAAGAAAAAATTTTGATGATGGTGGACGAAGGCGAAGAGGACGGCTTGATTGAAGGCAACACTAAAAATATGATCGAAAATGTTTTCGATTTTGATGATACCACGGTAGGCGAAATTATGACCCACCGCAAAGATGTTGTTGCTGTCAAGGACAATATCAAAATTGTTGACCTTGCCGAAACCGCCATTCAAAGCGGACGTTCAAGAATTCCTGTTTATCACGAAGATATTGACAATATCATCGGAATGATCTATGTCAAAGACCTGCTTCGTTTTGTCAAAACCAATATGCCTACCGACATCATCGGAAAAAATATGATCCGTGAAGCGATATTTGTCCCCGAGTCTAAACGATGCAGCGAAATGTTTGAATATATGACCGCACATAAAACACAAATTGCGATCGTGGTGGACGAGTTCGGCGGTACAGGCGGAATTATCACAATGGAAGACCTGATCGAGTCTATTGTCGGCAGTATTCAGGATGAATATGACAACGAAGATGAAGAAATCAAACGTGTCAGTGAAACCAGCTTTTCTGTTGACGGCGCCACCTCCCTGGACGAGATCAGCCATCTGACAGGCATCAATTTTGACGATGAGGACAATGACACCATCGCTGGTGTTATGCTGGATCGAATGGGGCACATCCCCAAAAGCGGAGAGCATCCTTCTATTATGATCAACGGAACACGCTTTACTGTTCTCGAAGTTGAAAATCGCCGTATCTCCCAAATTCTCGTTGTAAAACGCCACGCTTAACTCTGGGATACACTCTATCTGCCCTGCACAAGTGATGATCCACTTGCTGCCAGGGCTTTTTTATGGATAACGGAATGAATATCCATCGCAACACAAAAACTAAGACCCGACCTTCATCCGTCAGGTTATCGTACTAACGAATGGAGATCGGGTCAGACCAACAATACCTTTTATTTCTTTTTATTTCTGAAAACCATAAACTTACTCAGTATGTAGTTCAAGATAATAACGATCACCTGTGCTGCCAGCTTCGGGATAAACTGATCCATTCCTATCAGATCAATACATACATACAAAATGATCATTTCGACAATCAAAGAGAATATTCTTGCTCCATAAAAGGCAATAATCTCCTTGAAAAGCTCTGCTTTCTTTTTCGCTGATGAGTTGAATACAATACTTCGGTTGGTCAGATAGGCAAACAAGACCGCTCCTACCCATGCAATGATATTAGCAATGTAGGTGTCGATCCCCACAAATATCAATACCGTGTAGATGATAAAATTGACAAGTGTCGTCAGAATGCCAAAAATAATATACAAAATGGCTTCTTTATATTTGGCATATAATTTTTTGATCGTTTCCATTTAGGTGTCACTCTCCGACTCCGAGGTTTCGGTATACTCATTGTTGGCGGCATTATCATACAATACCGTTAAATCATCCTTAGTGGGTATCAAGGCAACCTGCTTTAAGAGTTCCTGTACATATTCTTTGTTGGTATAAGCTTCAATATTACCATTCAATACCGCTACACACTGATCATCAGAGGTGGTATAAAGGATCAAGGTATCACTATTGTCTTTTGTTTCCACATCATAAGTGTATTGAATACGGAATAATTCCTTGCATCCGTCAAGTGTCTTGGGGGCTGACAAATTTCTGAGAATACCGGAAACATTATTATTAAACAGTGATACATTCTGAGCATTAATTCGTGCCCCTTGATAGAAAATATCTGTTTTGGTGGTTTCCTCATATTTCTTATTGATAACAGTTTCTCTTTTGTAGTCGTAATGGTAATCTTTCCCCTTATAAGAAATATCAATGGATTTCAGATTAGGCTGATACGGATTGACAATTTCTTGTTTGATGAAATCATCGTATTGGGCATCATACCATAAAAGATCCTCCGCAGCCATTTGATAAACCTTTGTACCGCCCTGTTCCATAATGTAACAGTTGCCGTCAGCATCTTTTTTTGATACCAGCACACCCACAAAGGAATCATCACTTGCCGTAACGTTCACTTTCATATATGGCTTGTCCAGTCCGTATTTGTTCAGATCACTTTCCTTCACTTCCACCGCAATGACCTTTGTTCCTTCGATACCGTACACACTCTCGCCAAAACTCTGCACAAAGCTGTCATCGCAAAGCTCCCGGCGTGGTTTTGTCATAATATAGGGACAAAAATTCATTTTATTTTCTTCGGAGGTAATAGCTATCTCCTCCTTAAAACGTTCTCCCGACACCGCCACGGTAGAAATTGTATAATCACTGTTATATTTCACCGAAACAGTACGGTCAAACATTTGCATTTTTTCATAAAAGAAAGTATCGACCATACTGGACTGCACAAGATATACGTACTTATCGCCATCCATTTTCAGATACACACCCTTTTGATCAGGAGCATCCTTCCCCAGTTCCATCTTTACTTTTGAGTTATCGCTGTAAACGACCGAAACGGTGGCCTGCGGTGAGTCCAATCCGTATTCGGCATATCGTTTGCCCGATTTATCTACAATTTGAGTAGCTGCCATATAACTGCACTGATTGACAAGCATATCCGTAAGAGATTTGGACAGCATTTCGCTTTCGTGATCCTGCATAGTATAAATTATTTTCAGCTCATCCCCATCCGAACGCTCGTTTTTCTTTTCCGAACTTTCCGCTGCCGAAGAGGACGAGTCGGAATTTTCGGCTTTTGACACGGACTCCTTCGAGGCTGACGACGAATTCAAGTCATCCTCATCCCGATAGCTGTATCCCAAAAGTTCATATTGACCGCTGCTGTTTTTGACTGTGATCTCTTCCACATCCAAATCGGTTTTGTCAAACAGCAGGATAGACTCACCTGTACTGGCTTCTTTGGTTTCCGGGTTTTCTGACGGCAAATTCAGTACGACCGCCATCCCTGCTGCCAGAACAGCGACACAGGAAACACAAGCAATCATTATTTTTGTATTTTTTTTCACTGCAAAAGCCTCCGTTATTTATATCTGCGT
Organism: uncultured Ruminococcus sp.; assembly: GCA_902802985.1. Classification (GTDB taxonomy): domain Bacteria; phylum Bacillota; class Clostridia; order Oscillospirales; family Acutalibacteraceae; genus UBA1213. The sequence continues at coordinate 19,963 of CADCOE010000029.1, read as the reverse complement.
ACCCAGTAAACAATAAGACCCGCACCAAGAATAAACAGCGGAATAACTCCATACAGTGCTACACCCAATATGGCAGCGGTATTCTGACTGAGGGTAAGGTCATAATCGCTGATCACCTTTTCTTTTACTGTGACCACACTGGTATCACGATGGTTTAAATCCGCAAGCATATTGAAAATATAGGTACTGTTACTGAAATCCGAACTCAGATACGACTGTGTAAACATATAAGCCGAACCTGCCACAACTACTGTAGAAGTACCGTTATCGTTACCGAGCATACCCTGTGCCATAACACATTCTTTGCCTGTCACAGCTTCTGTCATTGACCATTTACCATCCTGTGCATCAAACGGACACCAGCCCGAGCCTGCACTGGAAAGCACCAACAATGGCGCCGCTACTCTGTCATCAGTAACTTCAACAGGACGAGCCAATCCAACCAATACAGGGGAATTTTCATCAATATGATCCATATAGTACTGATCACTGACATAGGTGCAGGCAATAGCATCATAATAACTGCTGCCCATCAGTCTGTTGGTATCCATATCAAAGGCAAGTCCATCCTTGACAGCCATACCAAAACGATCGATCAAGGCATCGAAATTGGGGGTATCGGTATGTCTTTCATAAGGGATATAGATAAGGTTTTTACCGTATTTATCATTATTCACCAGATAGTTTTCCAGCTTTTTAACCGCATCGGCAGTAAAATCTTTTGAGGGGGTATAGACGATCACTGTTTCAAAATCCGTTGAGATCTGATCTTTTTCCAACGATACTTCTTTCACCTCATAATTATTGGAAATTAAGGTACTTTCCAGATAGGAATAGTCATCACCCGCATTATCAATCACCAGTGCAACTTTGGTGGAAACGTCGCTGGTCACTGTCATAATCGCATTGTCGATTGCCTGTTCAGACTTTGACGACTCAATATACTGATATTGTTCGGAATACTGAGCAAAGTTGAACAAATCATTCTTGGTAAGAACTTTATACTTTTTGCCGCAGCTGACAATAACATCTGTGGTACTGAGGTTTTCATCCGCATATTTATCCGTAAAGGTCGGATTTTTGATAAGGTCGATATACTCAACACTGATCATCCCTTCGGATGTCTGTGAAAGCTGTGCAGCAAATACTGACGTCTGTTTACAATAAGTATCGATCGCTTCATAAGTTGATTTTTCGGTCAGAAAGGTTATTTTGACCTTCTTCTTAATATCTGAAGCAATTTTTTGGGATTGATCAGACATATCAAAACTTCTCAGCGAAGTAATATCTGTTGTCATCGCCGTATACTTAGAGGTCAATACCCCTGCAATAATATTGACGATCACCACTGCCGCAATCATCAGTACAGAAATGACCGTTGACACCATACGCCTCTTGACCTTTCGGGAAAGCGGTTTTGATGCCGTCTTTTTTTTCGCCTTCTTTGGTACTTTCTGCTTCGGCTGTGCTTCAGCTTTTTGTTCCGTTCCTTCCTCGGAACCGGAAACAGCATCGGCAGTTTCTTGCAAAGAGGCTACCTCTTCGGCTGCTTCTTCTGTTTTTAATGAATTTTCAAGTTCTTCGTTTTCAAGTTCTTCATTGTTGTTGGAATCCATATTTTTTTCGTTCATAACAGCCACCTCCTTATGCCCATCTTCTGCGTTCGAGTACCCTGTCAGTCAGGAACAGGAAAAGGAACGTGACAGATAAAAAGAATACAACATCGCTCAGAGAAATCAAACCCAATGCAAGATTGTCATAACGAGAGTAGAATGATACAGAATAAATAACATCTTTGAGAAACTGCCAGTTTACCGTGGATGATACCATATCCGCCATACTGATAAGAATATTGACAACAAACGAAAAAATTGCTGCCACAATGACACTTTCGGTCAGTGAGGAAATAAAAACACCGATCGCAACAAAAGCAGAACCCATCAGCATCATTCCAAAAATATTGCCAAGAATAACGCTCCAGTCAGGTTGTGCCAAAAAGGAAAGTACGATCCCCTCGATGATATACGATGACAGACAAATCAAAAACATCACCATTGCCGAAAAATACTTAGCCGCTACGATTGACGGTATCCCGACCGGTGCAGTTAAAAGTGCCTGATCTGTTTTCGATTTTTTGTCTTCCGAAAAAAGACGCATCGTGATAATCGGAATAATAAACAACACAATTATAAACATATGCTGAAATACATTGTACATATTGGATGTGCCGCTGTACAGACAGTAAAAATAAAAATACAGTCCGCTAAATACCATAAATGCTGCCGTAACAACATATCCTACCGGTGAACTGAAATAAGACGCAAGTTCACGTTTCAATATTGCTGACATCAGGATTTCCCTCCGTTTTCATTAAATTTGCCTGAGATAATAGCCAGGAACGTTTCTTCCAAAGAATGCTCCATCGGTGACATAAGCAGAATGCTGCAATCCGCTTTGACAAGAGCTCTGTATACCGAACGGCGTACATCCGTATTGCTTTCTATCACAAATTCATAACAGCCACGCTCCGTTTCACCATTTTTGACAACGTCCCTAACACCATCAATATTTTTGAGAACGCCGTATATTCCCTTTTCCCTTCCTTCTGCGACAAGTCGAATTCGTTTGGTATCCCTGCCCGAAGCGGTCAGTTTGGAGGTAAAGTCATCAGCGACAATTTTTCCGTTATTGATAACGATGATCTTGTCACACACCGACTGTACCTCTGATAAAACGTGCGATGACAGAATAACTGTATGTTTTTTGCCAAGCTGACGGATCAGCTTACGCATTTCGATGATCTGTTGAGGATCCAGACCGGCGGTAGGTTCATCCAATATCAGCAGCGGTGGATCTCCGAGCAATGCTTGTGCCAAACCAATTCTTTGACGGTAACCCTTTGACAGGTGTTTGATAATTCTGTCTTTGGCGTCACTGATCTTGACCATAGTGCATATTTCGTCGATATGTTCCTTTTTAGGCAGACGAACGCGTTTTAAATCAAACATAAATTCCAGATATTTTCCGGTGGTCATATCATTATAAAGCGGTGGTATTTCCGGAAGATAGCCTATTTTTTTCTTAGCCTGTGTGGGATTTTCCAGCATATCAATACCGTCAATCAGCACATTGCCGCTGTCACTGGAGATATAGCCTGTAATAATATTCATTGTAGTGGATTTGCCCGCTCCGTTGGGTCCGAGAAATCCCAGAATTTCCCCTTCCTCAAGCGAAAAGCCGACATTGTCGAGTGCCTTGTGTTTTCCGTAATATTTTGTCAGATTTTCTACTTTAATCATTATTTGCCCTCCCATCAGATGTCGATTTCCAAAACGACCGGACAATGGTCACTGCCGTATACCTCGGACAGAATATCCGCTCGTGTAATTTGATCTTTTATTCGGTCAGATACAATAAAATAGTCGATACGCCATCCTGCATTATTTTTACGTGCATTAAATCGGTAAGACCACCAACTGTATCTGCCTGTAACATCCGGATAAAGATAGCGGAAGCTGTCCACAAATCCGCTGCCAAGCAGTTCGGTCATTTTTCCTCTTTCCTCATCAGAGAACCCGGCATTGCCACGATTGGTTTTGGGGTTTTTCAAGTCGATCTCCTGATGGGCAACATTGAGATCACCGCAGTAAATGACCGGTTTTTTCCGATCCAGCTCGATAAGGTACTTTCTCAGATCGTCTTCCCACTTCATACGGTACTCAATGCGTTTTAATCCGTCCTGTGCATTCGGTGTATACACGTTAACCAGATAAAAATGACCGCCGTCTATGGTTATCATTCTGCCCTCGCTAGCGTGTTCGTCAATATTCATACCGTTGACCGTCACGCTTTCGGGGATGTGAGGCGTAAACACTGCTGTTCCCGAATAGCCCTTTCTGACGGCACTGTTAAAATACTGATGATAGCCGTCCAGCGGCACTTCTGCCTGTCCTTCCTGCATTTTAGTCTCTTGAATACAGACATAATCCGCATTTTCATCTTTCACAAAATCAAGAAAGCCTTTTTGCATACAGGCACGAAGTCCGTTTACGTTCCAAGAAATGAATTTCGTATGTATCAGTCCCTTCGTATTTTTACATCGTTTTTTGCTGATAATAATGGCATTGTAACATAGTTTATAGTATAGCATAAACCGCTATTGATAAGCAAGCAAAACAGAATATTCACGCAAAATATCGTCATTCATCAGATGAAAAGTATGATTTACCTATTCACCCATATGATCCCTCCATTGAAATGAAAACTTCCCTATGATAAAATAATGTTAAACTAAACCTATATCTTTTTGTTTCATTGAATAGGATGAAAACTTGCATACAAGGAGAAACCAAATGAAAAATATTCTTTTAATTCTGACCGGAGGTACGATCGGCAGTATGGAACACAACGGCATTATTGCTGCTGCTCCTGCGGGAAAATGCCGTATTACAGAGCTTTATCAAAAAAAATACGGTGACGTTCATTTCACTGTTCGACAGCCGCTCAATATACTCAGCGAAAATCTCTCCCTGTGCCACTGGGAAACACTGATCAATTTTATTCTTAGCTGTGACCTATCCGATTTTGACGGAATGATTATCACTCACGGAAGCGATACACTCTCCTATTCGTCGGCTATGCTGTCATTTTGCCTGCGTCACCTTTCCCTTCCTGTTGTGATCACTGCTGCCAACTATGTTCCCGATGACAGACGCAGTAATGCACTTGCCAATCTTAGAGCCGCCGTCATTATGATTGGCATTGCTCAAAGGGGCACTTTCACTGTATACCAAAATGACGGCGATACCGGCTGTACCGTTTTTCTGCCAACAAGACTGTGTGAAGCGGATCGCTTTGGAGATCATTTTTCTTCCGCCGACCGAAAATGTATCGGCACTGTTAAGAATGATCATTTTATTCCCTGCTCCGATACGGTAACACTTGATGAAATCGCACGGGCAAAACCACCTGTCATTGCCGGCAAGCTGTCGCTCAAAAATCATATTATGCTGCTCAGACCCTATCCCTCAATGGATTACCGACATCTCATTATTCCCGAACAGGTTTGTGCTGTATTGCATATTACCTATCATTCTGCCACCGTCAGTGCTGCTCCCGACAACAGCGTACTGACACTGATGAAGCAGTGCCGACAAAAAAATCTCGATCTCTATCTTGCTTCCTTCAAAAAGAAAAATCACGCCGTTTACGAAACAGACCATCTTCTGTTACAGGAGGGAGCCGCCGCCCTCTATGACATTACCAATGAAAGTGCTTATGCCAAACTTCTTCTTGCCTATAACGGCTGTGCTGACGATCCTCATCAATGGATCCATCAGAATTTGTATTTTGAAATAATGTGATTTACTTCATCATATTCTAAAATACCCCGTACACAACAGAAGCTGTGTACGGGGTATCGATATATCTCAATCATTAGGTATTTTAGTTGTTTTCACGGTCTGTAAGCTTTCAGCAGACTGTCCAAGTAATGAATGTATTCCCTGCGGACTCCTTTGGGACTTTTCAGCTCGATACCGTCTGCAAATCCGCTGACCCACGAAAAGAACATATTGCTTTTTTGTACACATACGGTACACAAAAAATGCTCATCATCATCTCTATAAATTCCCACATCGCTGCCGAAGCGGTCAAGAATGACGCCGATCAGATCATTACGTACTCTGAGTACCACATCAATGTTGTCACCGCCAAACATTGAAAAAGCGGTATTGGCATATTTGGCGGTATCAAATTTAGCAAAATATTTACCACCTTCCCGTTTTGTTTTGAGGACAGAAACATCTACCATACGATCGACACGGAACGTTTTTCGTCTGGAGGATTCCTTATCATAAGAAAGCATATAATAATTTTCGTTTTTCCACAGCAATGCATAAGGACTTTGTAAATAAAGCTTATCGTCGCCGCTCTCATCTTTTTTTAATACGGTTTTATATTTTTTCTCACCGTCATAGTCCATCACCGTATTGAGATAGTGAAAAGAAATCTGTCTATTGGATGAGATCGCATTATGAATGGCGTCAATACTGTAAATAATCGAAGAATTATCACTTTTTACGGCATTTTCCAAGTATACCTGACGATTTAGCTGTGAACGGTTAAATTCTGAGGTCATTTCTTCCAGTTTGGCAATAATACTATGTGTTTTTTTGGTGGGAATAAAACGCGAGGCACTTAAAGCATCTACCAACATTTTCAATTCGGCAAGTTCAAACTCCCTTTCCATCAAGCGATAGCCGCGTTTACTTTTTTCAATGTCCATTCCATATTCGATCAAACTTTCTATATAACTATAAATAGATTTTCTGTCTGCATTCAGGCCTTTTTCATTGAGTGCATTGATCAACTCCGTTGTCTTCACATAATTATTTTCATCACTTTTATTTTTCAATTCATCAATAATATAAAGAATTTTTAATCTGTTATCTCCTTTGGACATATGTATAACCCCCAAGAAATAGTATCGACAATTTTATTTCTTTTTTGCAATTATTATAACACTGATTTTCCTCATAATCAATATTTTTGTTTCAAAATCTTCATTAAATATTGATAAAAAGAATATCGTATTTTTATGTAAAAATTATACATATACCGGATCTTTTGAAAAATCGTTTTCTTTCTTCGAATAGCTATTGACAACTATTCTTGTCATTGATATAATTGAATTTGACAAGAATAGTTGTCAATTTTTAACGGGGACTTTGTCCCTGAAATTCGGGAGGACGAATGTATGAAAAAATTTTCTATCGCTGTCGGGAAAGCTCTGCTGTATTTTCTGGCCTTTTTTGGTATTCAGATCGTATCAAGTGCATTATTCAGCTTTATCATTGGTTTTCAGACAGCACTGGAAACAGAGTCGGATGTGTCCCAGAATGAACTGACGAATGCCATCACTTCCAAAATATTAGAAAATCAGACCGCTATCATTTTAACAGCTAATATTCTTTTGCTTTTGGTGTTGTTCTTGTTTTTCAAGATACGCAAAAAAAATTTTTGTTCCGAAATACAGCTGCAAAAATGCAGTATTGGCAGTATAATTGCCGGTGTATTATTCGGAATGGGACTCTCTACACTGGTTTCCTTTGTCATCAACCTGATCCCTTTTTCCGATGAAATGGTCGGCAGCTTTAATGAAAGTTATTCTCTCATCGGTACAGGAAATATCATCATTACATATCTTTCCGTTGCATTGGTCGCACCGATCGCAGAAGAAATACTATTCAGAGGACTGATCTTTACACGGTTAAAAAAGGGAATGCATTTTTCGGTTGCTATTATCATTTCCTCTCTGTTGTTTGCATTGGCTCACGGTGATCTGATATGGATGATACCCACTTTCTTTCTGGGGGCTTCCTCTGCTTGGATATTTGAAAAAACAAAATCCCTGCTGCCCAGTATTGCCCTCCACTTGTTTAACAATATACTGGCAGTTCTCACTATCAGCATTACCCAAATGCCGGTCTGGATCAGTCTTATGATATTGCTCCTCTCCCCGTTGGCCGTGATCATCTCCGCTGTATATCTTATCAAATATCAAAAAACCGTCCAAGGAAATGATGTGAACGAAAATGCCCCTGTACAATAATTTAAAAGAATATCGGGCAAAACTTGGCGTCAACCAACAGCAAATGGGAGCATTAGTTAACGTTTCACGACAAACGATCAGTCAGATCGAACGAGGAGATTATTCTCCCTCCGTTACACTTGCTCTCAAATTGGCTAAAGTATGCGGTGTGACAGTAGAAGATATTTTCAGCTATGAGGAGAATGAAAATGACGAATAAAAAGAAGAAAAACAATTCCATCAAAGCCACTATCATATTCTTTGCCGCCTGTGCAGCGGTCGGAGCCATCGTAGGATTTCTTATAGGAGTGGGAGAGGATTGGTTCAACAACCACGCTGTCACGCCGCAAAATGTTCTGGAAAGTGTGAAATCCTTCGGATTTCAGTATACCAATCTGATTTTTGTTTCTGTTATATTATGTACGGCAGTTTTGTCATTGGGATTGTATTTTTATGTTAAACACCATTGGAAGAATTGGGACGGTGAAGACGAGGATTTTTATACCAATAAGATCGACACTCCACTGAGTTGCGCTTTATCTGTCCTCGGTGTCGCCAATATTATTGATATTGCCATAGTCGGCTTTTTCTACTTTTGTATGCCGGAAAGTTCATTGGATGAACGGCTCAAGGCAGGCATTGTTACCGATTTGCTGTATGGCTTTGCAATATTGTTCCATTCTACGGCACAATATGTTATCATAAGATTATACAAAAAAAACAATCCTGAAAAACGGGGCAATGTGTTTTCTATTACCTTTGAAAAGGACTGGCATGGCAGTTTGGATGAACTGGAAAAAATACAGCTTTATCAAGCAAGCTATCGTGCTTACAAAATCACACAATATGCCTGTCTGATCATTATGACACTTAGTCTGCCTTTACTGATATTTTGGTCAGAAGGATTGGTTTGTATGCTGACTGCCGCATTGATTATGCTGATAATGACCCTTGCCTTTTCTGCACAGGCACTCAGGCAGTCAAACAAAAACAAAAAATAAAAGAGGTGCAAAACATTGGAATTGAAACTGACCGATATTTGCAAAAATTTCGGCGAAAAAGAAGTGCTCAAAAACGTATCGTTTACAGCAGAGGGCGGCAAAGCACTCGGTTTGCTCGGACGAAACGGTGCCGGCAAAACAACGACAATTCGTATTATTATGGGAGTCTTTTTTGCGGACAGCGGCACGATCGAAACCGACGGCAGCCCTATCCAGCGTTCTAATATCCGCTTTGGCTATATGCCGGAAGAACGTGGTCTTTATCCCAAACAACTGATCTCCAATCAGCTGATTTATCTGGCGCAACTGCGGGGAATGAGCAGATCAGATGCTCAAAAAAGCTGTGATAAATGGCTTGACAGGATGGAAATGAGTGAATATAAAAACAAGAAACTGGAAACACTCAGCAAAGGCAACCAGCAAAAAATACAATTAGCCGCTACCTTAATGTGTCATCCGCAAATTGTCATTCTTGATGAACCGTTTTCGGGACTGGACCCTGTCAATGCAATGCTGCTCAAGGACGTGATCAAAGAGATGATCGCATCCGGAACAACCGTGCTGTTTTCAAGTCATCAAATGAACTATATTGAAGAATTTTGCGAAAGCATTGCGATCCTTAACGATGGCCATATTGTTCTGGACGGCAAAATCAACCAAATCAAACGCAGCTATCCCCGTGATAAAATCCTGATCATATCCCCTCAGGCAGAAAAATTGATCTCGTTTGTGCTTCAAAAAATGAGCGGAGAAATTCTCACTGCTCAAAATGAAGATGACCCCCATCACGTGATCATCAAACTAAAAGACCCTGATTTTAAGCTCAGTTTGATGCGTGTGCTTTCGGACAGCAGTTTTGACATTGACTGTTTCCAAGTTTGTGAGCCTTCGCTCAACGATATTTTTGTGCAGTATACGGAGGCGGGAATATGAAACATATCTTACAAGTACTTCAATTTGAATATCTGACTTGTGTCAAAAACAAAGCTTTTATTATTACCACCATTATTTTTATGGCATCTATTCTGTTGTTAGGATTTATCCCCGCTATTATTATGATCTTTACCGGAGACACTTCTTCCGACGGAAAGGAGACACCTGTCATTGCTGTCGTATCCAACCGGTATTATGATGATAAAACGCTGGCTGATGAATTTCAGAATATTTATGAAGATTACGAAATCAAAATCACCAATGAAAATATGGATGCAATTAAGAAAAATGTTAACAATGAAACATATGAATTTGCTGTTGTGATTGATGACAAACTCTCGTATACCTTTGTTACCAAAAATAATTCGCTGATCAACACCGAAACCAAGCTCCCTTTGATCAATGGCATTATTCAGGATATGTACCGTATGGATTCGTTTGAAAAATTCGGCATCAGCAGTAAAGATACAAAAGAAATTCTCAGTGCTGATATATCCTCTACCACTATCGCAACAGGAAAAGATCAAACCAAAAATTATATTTCTACTTATGTAATGATTATGTTGTTGTATATTGCTATCCTAATGTATGGTCAGATGGTATCGCAAAGTATCGTCGCAGAAAAAAATACCCGTGCTATGGAAATGCTTATCACCTGTGCTAAACCTGCTCATCTAATGTTTGGCAAGGTCATCGGTTCAGGACTGGCAGGCTTGACGCAGTTAGTGTTGATTTTGGGAAGTACCTTTGCTTCTATGAGTGCTCTGTCCACACAGACGCTTCCCCCTGAACTACAGGAAATGATCTCCTTCCCTATTCAAACAGTGATATATGCGATTATTTTCTTTTTGCTGGGCTATTTCATTTTTTCGTTCCTGTTCGGTGCTTTATCCTCTTTTGCCACAAGAAGCGAGGATATTAACACACTCACTACTCCTGTAATGCTGATCTATATTGCAACCTTTATTATCGTTATTTTTTCCATTAATTTCGGCAGTGTAGACACGCCTTTGATGGTGGTATGCTCTTATATTCCTTTCACTGCTCCTATGTGTATGCTGGTTCGTGCTACAATGTCCGATGTAGCTCTGTATGAAATACTTATTTCTATCGCTATACAGGTAATAACCATTTATCTTCTTGGAATACTGGCTGCCACAATTTACAGAATTGGCGTTCTTATGTATGGAAAACCACCTAAAATGGGAGAAATTATTAAACTTTTAATAGAGGACCATAAAACCAACAAGAAATAAAACCTGCTTCTTTCTCTATCTTCAGAGATAACAGTTTTTGGTATTTTACCCAATATTATTCCGACATTTGAACTATAATTTAAAATTGCTATAAATTTAGTAAAAAAGTTATTTTATTAGTTGACACAAACAATCCAAAAAATTATAATATATCTATGCGATAATATCGTGAATGGTTATAATTAATTTAAGAAGGAGTTATGATGATGATAGTTTGTCCAAAATGTGGAGTCAATCTCCCCGATGGTACTCAGGTATGCGGTAACTGCGGTCAACCTTTAATGAACAATGCACAACCCAACAACTTTGACCCTAACGGTAATTTTAATCAACAGCAGAACTTTAATCAACAACAGAATTTTAATCAGCAGCAGAATTTTAATCAACAACAGAACTTTAATCAACAGCAGAATGGCAATTTCTTTACTAATCTGGTTAACACCCCTGACACTACTTTTGAGTATGACCCCAATGATGTGATGCAGAATAAAACAATGGCTCTGTTCTCTTACATCGGTATTCTTTTCTTGATTCCTCTGTTTGCGGCGCCGAACTCTCGTTTTGCCCGTTTCCACGTTAATCAGGGCTTGGTTCTGTTTATTACAGACATCGCCGGTTCTATTGCATTGACTATCCTTCAAATTGTTTTTGCTGTTATTCTTCCTATTCTTGGTGGAATTTTCACTGTTATTTCATCTCTGTTCCAGTTGGCAGTTTTGATCGTTGCCATTCTCGGCATTGTTAACGCTGTCAATGGAAAAGCAAAAGAACTTCCTATTATCGGTAAGTTCAGAATTATGAAATAATTGCATTGATACATTCTAACGATCCCCTGTTATCGGTCATTGCCGACAACAGGGGATCGTTTTATCGGTTGAGAAACCATATACCAAAGTTCAGATACGCCGCAAAACAAAGCCATAAAAGATAGCCCAGCTGAATGAATCCCGCCAAACGATTAATCCGTGTAAACAGTATGATCATAACAACAACGGCAATCATCAACAGTAAAAGCCATATGAATGAAAACAGATACATTCTGAACCCAAAAAAGAACACACACCACCAAAAATTCATTGTCAGCTGTACAAGATACACTAACAATGCTTTGGGAGCATTGGGGTTGTCTGAATCGTAGATAATGGCTGCACCCAATGACATCGCAAGAAACAAGATTGACCACACAATCGGAAACAAAAAAGCTGGCGGACTCAGCGGAGGCTGTTTCACTTGTTCAAAAAACGGCATTCCAAGATATGTCACAATGCCACCCAACGCAGCAAACAAAAAGGTCATTAGTGCGGAATACAGAAAGGTTTTCCAACTCAGCTTTAATTTCACATCATCACCACCGTATTTAATATTCTATTTATATGTCATGCCGGTGTGGTTTATGCGTATCAACAGTCACAGAATAACTTACGCCCCCTGTCACCTTAAAAAGCTGACAGGGGGAGGTAATATTTCGGCAGCAGCGATCAAACAGAAGCAAGTGCCTGTTCAATATCTGCAATAATGTCATCAATATATTCAAGACCAACAGACATTCTGATCAAATTGGGCTTTACACCGCATTCTTCCAGTTGTCGATCGTTCATTTGACGATGTGTTGTACTTGCCGGATGCAATGCACAAGTACGTGAGTCAGCAACGTGGATAACCAGACTTGCCAGTTTGAGATGATTCATAAACTTCATTGCATTGTCACGTCCGCCTTTGACACCAAACGCAATGACACCACAGCTGCCATTAGGCATCATCTTTTGACAAAGATCATAATATTTGTTGCTCTTCAATCCGGGATAGTTGACCCATTCGATCTTATCGTTATTTTCAAGATATTGAGCCACTGCCATTGCATTAGAACAATGACGCTCCATTCTCAGGAACAGTGTTTCCAGTCCGAGATTAAGCAAAAACGCATTCTGAGGACTTTGCTGTGCTCCATAATCACGCATCAAATGGGTGACACATTTGGTAATATAGGCAGCTTTGCCAAACTTCTCGCTGTATACAACACCGTGATAAGAGTCGTCCGGCTCGGTAAACATCGGGAATTTGCCATTTGTCCAGTCAAAATTACCGCTATCAACAATGACGCCTCCCAGTGCTACAGCGTGACCATCCATATATTTAGAGGTAGAGTGTGTAACAATATCTGCTCCCCACTCAAAAGGACGAAGATTAATAGGGGTTGGGAATGTATTATCCACAATAAGCGGTACACCGTGTGCGTGAGCAACCTTAGCGTAAAGTGCTATGTCAGCTACGTCCAATGATGGGTTAGAAACGCTTTCCACAAAAGCCGCTTTTGTATTGTCTTGGAACGCCGCATCGATTTCTTCTTCTGTTGCGTCAGGTTTCAAAAAAGTAAAGGAAATACCCAGTTCACGAAGGGTTTTGTTGAAGAGGTTAAAAGTACCGCCGTAAATAGCACTGGCACATACAACGTGATCTCCTGCGTGGCAGATATTGGTCACGGAAATCAAAGAAGCGGACTGTCCCGATGCCGTCAACATTGCCCCGACTCCACCTTCGAGGTCGCAAATTTTGGCAGCAACGGCACTGAGTGTCGGATTGGTCAATCGGGTATAAAAGAAACCGTCTTCTTCCAGATCAAATAACTTGCCCAAGGTGGCAGCAGAGTCATATTTAAAAGTGGTACTCTGCACGATCGGAATTACTCTCGGTTCGCCGTTTTTTGGGCTGTAGCCTGATTGCAGGCATTTTGTGTTAATGTGATAACTCATTTTGATTACTCCTTTATGTGGGTATAAATATTGATTATATCAGCCGATACTGCCTCAATAGATCGGGCAGCATTGACGATCTTGATATTTTCACTATCCGCAAGACGTTCCAATACTTCAAAAAAACGTTGACGGATTTTTTTCTGTGCTGCCTTGTTTTCATAGATCTCACGTTCAAGGCGGCTATTTTCAATTCGTTCGTCGCACAGGTCAATATCAACATCGAGAAAAATACACAAATCGGGTTTAAGAATTTTCCGACAGTTTAAATTCATTTGCATCACCCAATCAAGATCAGCATCCGTTCCCTGATAGGCAAAAGAGGAATAATAATATCTGTCGCAAATAACATCAATTCCCCGATCAATAAACTGCTGAATACCGTTGGTTTTGTTAACGTTATGAAAAATACGATCTGTCAAAAACATCGCCGAAAGTTCATAAGCATCACGCTCAATAAAACCTCCCAAAGCGTCACGAATCATTCCTCCCGTTGAGGAAGAAGTGGGTTCGGCCGTGATATAGACTGTTCTGCCTCGTTTTTTCATTTCTGCCGCAAGGAGTTGTATCTGTGTACCTTTTCCTGAGCCGTCAAGACCTTCAAAAACAATAAATTTTCCCTTTTGCATTTTATCACCATCATATATTTTCGAAAGATACTCTTATTATACTATTAATTCTGTCCATTGACAAGTAATTTTTATGCTGTGTCAGCCGCAGGGCTGCCTTCTCCACTAATTCTCGGCAAGCTTTTGTGTCTGCTAACTTTGTGTGCTATGTCAGCTTCTTGATTTCTTCTTACCGCATTGATTTTTCTGCACAGCTTTCATCAGACGGCAACGACTGTTTTGCAAGCAATTCGTTGATACTTTCCTTATTCAAATTTTCTCCTATCACAATAAATACTTCCTGCCCATTTTGAATAGGAGTAAAACAAATGCTGCCGTTGACAGCGTTCAATTCCAGCCATTGTTTATTATCTTTGATAAAGCCCTTGACACGATATATTTTACCATAATGATGATTAGCGAACAATACTTCTATTTTTTGATAAAGTGCTTTAGGAGTAAGCGACAAATTCATAAAATACAGTGAACGGTATACGCTGTCGGCTGTGTAGCGTTTGATATAGCTTTCTTTGTGATAACCGCTTGCCTGAATAATGTAAAAGTCCTCACCGGTCAGCTGGCACCAATCTTTTGTCATAATATCCGCAGAAAACGTTCTTGTACAACCCGCATTTTTTAAAGCTTGGTTAATATGACCAATGGTTTTAATGATGTCCTGTGAACTGGCAAATTGCGTTCGACTCAGGATAACAAGTCCGGCATTGGCTGTTTGCGAAGCAAGCAAATATTCCGATTGTTCAGACAGATCATCCGGCAGTTGTGCGTCAGCAACCGCAATCACGTTACCGATTTCATACCACCTGTCGAGAGGGGCTTCGTGCAGAGAATCAAAAAATTCATCCACATCAAATATTCCTGACGGTTCTATGACAACTCTGTCATATCCCAGCATACCCATTGAAATAAGCTTTGTTTTGAAGCGTCTTTTGTGACAATTCCTGTCACACGCTCCTGATACAGTTTCAATATCACACTTGTCACCTTGAAGCTCTTGCAGAAGCATCCTATCGACATTCACCGCTCCAAAATCATTTTCCAGTATACCTATTCTGCTGCCTTTATCCATAAAGTATTTTGCATATTTTTTGATAAAGGTGGTCTTACCCGAACCTAGGAAGCCTGTTATCAAATCTATTTTTATCATCATAAATTCCTTTCCGATTTTGAGCTGAAAATCAAATTTTTAGTATCTGTAATTGCTCTTGTTATTGATGTAATTATTGCTGCTTGTTCTATATTGGGCTGATATTTTTTCTTCAACAAAACTAAAACACCTATCAGTATTCCTGCCACAAAAATAGCAGCTGTAAAAATAGTTGCATTGCTCCTAGACGAATATGCTATCAAAACCCTTGACGGATTATCATTATTTACATATATTGATAGACTGTCGCCCACCTCCTGATCTTTTTGAAGATGACCTGCACAAATATTTTCATAGAAGCTTCCCTCATATTCATATTCCACATAAGCTGTATATGTGGGACTGCTTCTTGCGCTTGATTTCGGTCGATATACATCTATGTGTGTTATTGTGCCAGTCACAAGTGTGGAATTTCTGATAAATTGGTTATCGTGTATTGAAGATATGATGCCCATCATACCGATAATGATAAAAACAATCGCCATTACCGGAAATAACGTTTGTGCTCTGGTTTTATACAAATCCTCACCTTCTCTATATTTGATCGTTCAATAAGATTATATCATATACTGCCAACAAAAAAATCGGATAAAAACGATTTTTATATACAAAAAGCCGTCTGCAATGCATATGAACACTGCAAACGGCTGAATTTGTCGTTATTTTGAAAGCAATAAATAATTATTCGTAGATTTTGGAAACAACGCCTGAACCTACTGTTCTACCACCTTCACGGATAGCGAAACGAAGTCCTTCTTCCATAGCGATCGGAGTGATAAGTTCAACGTCCATATCAACGTTATCGCCAGGCATACACATTTCTGTGCCTTCGGGAAGGTTGATAACACCTGTAACGTCTGTTGTTCTGAAATAGAACTGCGGACGATAGTTGTTAAAGAAAGGTGTGTGACGGCCGCCTTCGTCCTTTGTCAGAACGTATACGTGACCCTGGAACTTGGTGTGAGGATGAACGGAACCGGGCTTAGCGATTACCTGTCCACGCTCGATGTCAGTCTTCTGGATACCACGAAGAAGAACACCAACGTTATCACCTGCTTCAGCGAAGTCAAGAGTCTTTCTGAACATTTCAAGACCTGTAACAACGGACTTTCTCTTTTCTTCGGAAAGACCAACGATCTCAACTTCCTCAGAAACCTTAATCTGACCTCTCTCAACTCTACCTGTAGCAACAGTACCACGACCAGAGATAGTGAATACGTCCTCAACAGGCATAAGGAAAGGAAGATCTGTTGTACGCTCAGGTGTCGGAATGTACTCGTCAACAGCAGCCATCAGCTCATGGATGCAAGCATACTCAGGAGCCTTAGGATCCTTGCTGTCAGAAGAAAGAGCAAGATAAGCAGAACCACGAACGATAGGTGTATCATCGCCCGGGAATTCATACTCATTAAGAAGTTCACGAATTTCCATCTCTACGAGATCGAGAAGTTCGGGATCGTCAACTTGGTCAGTCTTGTTCATAAATACTACGATGTAAGGAACACCAACCTGACGAGAGAGAAGGATGTGCTCTCTTGTCTGAGGCATAGGACCATCTGCAGCAGATACAACAAGGATAGCGCCGTCCATCTGAGCCGCACCGGTGATCATATTCTTAACGTAGTCAGCATGACCGGGGCAGTCAACGTGAGCATAGTGACGGTTGGGAGTCTCATACTCAACGTGAGCTGTATTGATGGTAATACCACGCTCTCTTTCTTCGGGAGCCTTATCGATATTAGCGTAATCTACGAAGTCTGCATCTCCCTCAAGGTTGAGAACCTTAGTGATAGCAGCTGTAAGAGTTGTTTTACCGTGGTCAACATGGCCAATAGTACCAATGTTAACATGCGGTTTATTTCTTTCAAATTTTTCCTTTGCCATTGGAATATACCTCCTAATAATAAATTTTATAAAGCGTTGCACCTTGGTCTTATTTTAACAATAATAAGACCAAAATGCAAGCGTTTTCTGGAAATTTTACAAAAGATTAATCATCTTTTTTCGTTCTTGCAGTAATAATGGTATCTGCAATGCTCTTGGGAACTTCAGAGTAAGAATCCGGTTCCATTACATACTGTCCACGACCCTGGGTCTTGGAACGCATATCGGTTGCATAACCGAACATTTCTGAAAGCGGAACCATTGCCACAATTCTCTGTGCGCCTGCAACAGCTTCCATACCCTGAATCATACCACGGCGTGAATTAAGGTCGCCGATAACATCACCCATATATTCTTCAGGAACAGTAACTGTTACTTTCATAATCGGTTCGAGAATAACAGGATCTGCCTTTCTCATACCGCTCTTGAATGCCATTGAACCAGCGATCTTAAATGCCATTTCTGAGGAGTCAACTTCGTGATAAGAACCATCATAAAGTGTAACTTTAACATCAACAACATTATAGTTAGCGAGTACACCTGAGAGCATAGCACCCTGAATACCTGCGTCAACTGCAGGAATATATTCCTTGGGGATAGCACCGCCGACTACGGCATTCACGAATTCGTAGCCCTTGCCCGGGTTCGGTTCCAGTTTAATCTTAACGTGACCATACTGACCCTTACCACCTGACTGTCTTGCATATTTCTCATCAACATCTGCATTTTTGCGGATGGTTTCTTTATATGCAACCTGCGGTTTACCAATATTTGCCTCTACCTTAAATTCACGGAGAAGTCTGTCTACGATAATTTCAAGATGAAGCTCGCCCATACCTGCAATAATGGTTTGACCGGTTTCTTCATCAGTATATGCCTTAAAGGTTGGGTCTTCTTCTGCGAGTTTTGCAAGAGCAATACCCATTTTTTCCTGACCAGCCTTTGTTTTAGGCTCGATAGCAACACGGATAACAGGCTCCGGGAATTCCATCTGTTCAAGGATAACAGGATCACTTTCTACACAGAGAGTATCACCTGTTGTTGTATTTTTAAGACCAACAGCAGCAGCAATATCGCCTGCGTATACAACATCGATATCCTGTCTGTGGTTAGCGTGCATCTGAAGAATACGACCGATACGCTCAGTGTTGCCCTTGGTAGAGTTGTATACAGAAGAACCTGCATTCAGCGTACCTCTGTACACTCTGAAGAAGCACAGCTTACCTACGAACGGGTCTGTTGCAATCTTGAAAGCAAGAGCAGCAAAAGGCTGATCGTCACGTGACTCAACTTCTACTTCTTCCTCAGTATCGGGATCGGTACCCTTAATAGCCGGTACATCTGTCGGAGCCGGCATATAATCAACGATAGCATCAAGCAGCTTCTGTACGCCCTTGTTACGGTAAGAAGTACCGCAGGTGACAGGAACCATTGTGTTATCGATGGTTGATTTACGGATTACTCTCTTGATTTCTTCCTTGGTGGGTTCTTCGCCTTCAAGGTACTTTTCAAGAAGATCTTCATCCTGCTCGCAAACGTGCTCGATAAGCTCTGCACGATATTTTTCAGCGAGTTCTTTCATATCCTCGGGGATTTCCTCGACTCTCATATCCTTGCCCATATCATCATAATAAATATCGGCATTCATTTCTACGAGATCGACGATACCCTTAAAGGTATCCTCAGAACCAATCGGGAGCTGAATCGGAACAGCATTACATTTCAGACGATCTTTCATCATACTGACAACGTTATAGAAGTCGGCACCCATAATGTCCATCTTATTGACATAAGCCATACGAGGAACTTTATATTTATCTGCCTGTCTCCATACTGTTTCCGACTGAGGCTCAACGCCGCCCTTTGCACAGAGGACTGTTACCGAGCCGTCAAGTACACGAAGTGAACGCTCAACTTCAACAGTAAAGTCTACGTGTCCGGGAGTGTCGATGATATTAATTCTGTGGTTACCCTTGTCACCGTTGCTGCCCTTCCAGAAACAAGTAGTAGCAGCCGATGTAATTGTAATACCTCTTTCCTGCTCTTGTACCATCCAGTCCATTGTTGAAGCACCGTCGTGTGTTTCACCGATTTTATGGTTGATACCGGTGTAGAAAAGGATACGTTCTGTTGTTGTGGTTTTACCGGCATCAATGTGAGCCATAATGCCGATATTACGGGTCATTTCAAGTGATACTTGTCTTGCCATTTGTATCCTCCTTATTTTTAGCGGCGGCATTTAGCCGTATTTAAATAATCAATGCTGTCAAGCCGCATAACTGCGGAAATTACCATCTGTAGTGTGCGAATGCCTTGTTTGCTTCTGCCATTCTGTGTGTTTCTTCACACTTCTTAGCTGCACCGCCTACACCGTTTACAGCATCCAGGATCTCTCCGGCAAGTCTTTCCTTCATTGTTTTTTCCGATCTCAGTCTGGAATATCTTGAGATCCAACGAAGTCCGAGTGTCTGTCTTCTCTCGGGGCGAACCTCCATAGGTACCTGATAAGTAGCACCGCCGACACGGCGAGCCTTAACCTCGAGAGTAGGCATTACATTCTCCATAGCCTCCTGGAAAACCTCCAGCGGCTCTTTGCCTGTCTTTTCGTTGATGATGTCAAATGCACCATAAACGATTTTCTGTGATACGCCCTTTTTACCGTCATACATAATATTGTTGATCAAACGAGTAACGAGCTTTGAATTGTAAACCGGATCCGGCAAAACGTCACGTTTTGCAACATTACCTCTTCTTGGCACTTTACTTCCCTCCTTC
>CADCOE010000028.1 GCA_902802985.1 uncultured Ruminococcus sp. | reverse complement strand
GTATGGCGAAATAGGCAGACGCAAGGGACTTAAAATCCCTCGGTAGAAATACCGTACCGGTTCAAGTCCGGTTACCGGCACCAAAAAACACCGAAACATGAAATAGTTTCGGTGTTTTGTTTTATCATTTTTTTCGTGAGAGGAAAATCGGCAATGATCTATGATTTTGTGGAACTGGATAAGGAAATTCCCATTCCTATGTATCAGCAGTTGTATAAAAGTATCAGTATTGCGATTGAAAACGGTAATCTGCCGCAGGGAACAAAGCTGCCGTCGATACGAAAATTTTCCGAAGATCTGACATTGAGCCGCACCACTGTGGAAAGTGCTTATCAGCAGCTTTGCGTAGAGGGTTTTATTATCAATCGTCCCAGAAAGGGATATTTTGTTCACGTGGATGGAAGGTTGGCATCTACACAGCACCTTGACAAAAATAGACCCTATGTTTCCGGAAACAATGAGTCCCCTATACGGTATGATCTGGGCAGCGACAGTATTGACAGCAGTACTGCCGATATAAAACTATGGCGTTCACATATTAAGGACGTATTAAAAAAACAAAATATTATTATTTCTTATGGTGAGCCGCAGGGAGAGTATGAACTTCGCCGTATCGTTTCGTTATATAGTTATGCTGTGAGGGGAGTTACCTGCAGTGAAGATAATATTGTGATTGGTGCGGGAACACAGCCGCTGTTATATTTGCTGTGCGGACTTCTTAAAAATGACGGAATGACTGCGGCTATCGAAAAAGGAGGTTTTTCAAAAGCGGAACAGGTATTTGTCGACTGTCACTTTGATATAGCACATATCCACGGCAATACCGAGGGAATTGACATTGACAGTTTGTATCAAACCAAGGCTTCGGTTCTTTTCGTCAATCCTTCAGGCAACTTAATCACCGGTCAGCCAATGAAAATAAAGCAGCGATATGAGCTGTTAAACTGGGCGCATCAATGTGATGGAATGATTATCGAAGATGACTACAACGGCGAATTACGGTTCACTTCACGTCCCATTCCTGCCCTGCAAGGAATGGACAGCAGCAGAGTGATCTATATTGGGTCTTTTTCAAAATTGCTGCTTCCATCAGTACGTATCGGTTATATGGTACTGCCGCCCCGTTTGATGGAACTTTATCGTGCCAAATCCTCTTTGTATAATCAGACTGCTTCTAAAATTGAACAGCTGGCACTGGCAAAATATATCCGTGAAGGACAGCTTGATAAACAACTTCGCCGACTTAGAAAAATATATGCTGAAAAAAGTTCCCTGCTCATTACTGCTCTCAAAAATACTTTTGGGGAGCAAGTACGGATCATTCTTCACGAAAGTTCTTTGTCCGTTACATTGATTTTAGATGACAACGGTTGTGATATAGAAACATTGGCACGAAAGGCAGGACTCAAAGTCAGACATATCAAAGCAAAACGAACAACCGATTATGCATTAAGGCTTGGTTTTTCGGGAATACCGATACAGGACATTGTTCCTGCTGTGGAACTGCTGTATCATATTTATCATTCATAGTTTTGTATTCAACAAAAACAACCGCTGATATTTCAGCGGTTGTTTTTTGTTCGTAATGATTGGAAATGCTTGGCTTACTGTGCTTGATTGCTGAATTTGATTTTCAAAGAGTTCAGTTTTTCACTGTCAGCATTGTCAGCGGAATACCAGCCTCTGGATTCCATTTTGCTGTAAATCTGATCCTGCATTCGAAGCGCGGAGTTTAAAGAGTCGGAAAATGTTTGACGTACATTTGAGGTTGATGATTCTATGGTTCCGTGCATTAACAGGTCGCAAAGCCCTTTTTCGATCAAAAGCATATTTTCCATCAGATTTCTGTCATCCATATCGCTGCCCCCTTACAGTAATTGATAAAAGTTCTGAAAGATGGTTTTGTGCATCTGCTCCAACTCGTGTGCGAATGTTTTAAGTTCTTTGTCTTGTATCATATTGGCTGTTTCGCAGCAACGGGTCTGAAAATACTGCTCGTGACCGAGGGTATCTTCAATATACATCATTTCTTTGGTTGTCATAAAATACCTCCTGTTGACCAAACATCAACAAAATGGTTGTGCTGATGTTCTTGGTTTTATTATTGTGTGCTTTTGGCAGTGAAATTATACAAAAATAAAATTATCTATGATACTTTTTCACGAATAGTGAATTTTGAAATAATGTCAACCGCAATCCCAGCGGCTTTAGACGGTGGGTCAAGGTTGCCTAAAGCGTAGCTTTGTGATATAATAATCTTAT
>CADCOE010000027.1 GCA_902802985.1 uncultured Ruminococcus sp. | reverse complement strand
ATAGTATTCTATCTTGTCACCCAACATCTTATTGTAGATAAATCTGACACAACCAAATGTCTTTGCTATCAGTATTCTTTGTTCTTCGTTAGGGTATATCCTGAATTGATAGGCTTTGTTCATAGTTTTTCACCTTGACTTTGAATATACTTCTTGATTACTTCTATTGGTGCTCCGCCTGTTGTCAGCAAGCAAAAACTTTGACTCCAAAAATACTCCTTCCATAATTTTTTTCTGATTTCCGGAAATTCTTTTTTTCAATAATCTGCTGCTTGCACTTTTGTAAGCGTTTATGAATTTGCTTATTTCACTTTTTGGATGTGCTTTAAAAAGAACATTCACATGGTCAACATCGTGATTCCATTCTTGTAATGTGATATTATAGTTTGGAGATATATACTCAAATATTTCTTTAGCTCGTTCAGAAATGTTTTTATCGAATACTTTTCTTCGGTATTTTACCACTAACACAAGATGGTAATACAGCAGAAATACCGAATGTGCGTTATTATCTAATTTCATTGCTATTATCAACTCTTTTCTTTATTCGACTGATTTGATAATAGCATAGATTATTATTTGTGTCAAGAAAAAGGTCAGCCTTACGGCTGACGGGCAATTCATCCCACCGCCTTAGAGACGGGGGACTTCTTGCCCATTAGGTTAAAAAAACAACTCAAAAAACAATGATGTTATGTTGCATCGTTTTCTTCTATGTAATCCCTGTTGTGAGGACGAAAATCTGACAGTTCGGCAAGATGCTCTTTATAACCTTTTCGGACAGATGGATATTGGATGAGAAACTTGATGCTTTTACCCAGCAACAGAAAGAAATAACGAAATAATTGGCTTCGTTTTTGAACTGTAACAAACCCCTTGTGTCGGGACACATCATAATGCAGCACCTTGGGATGCTTATAAAAATTAACATAACGACACTTTGCAAGATCAACAACATTAAATTCGTCCTTATCCGCTTGATAAAAGCATTTCGGTATAAGATAACCATTTAACGACAAGATCAGTGCCTTATTGTTGTCAGGTTCACTGAGAGAATGTTCATACTTTTTCCGATCAAAACAGACCCCATAATATTCTTGCAGCTGATGATCATTCAGCAGCTGTTGACAAGCATTCATCAGCTCGATATTAAAAAGTTCGGTATCCGTGTTCTTAAAGTGTTCCCAACCTTTCAAATAATCGTCATAAGCACGTATGACAATATCCGCCAAAAAATATCTCTGAAACACTACCTGCTTCATCACATTCAGTATCAATTTGCGAACCTGAAACAGAGCATACGGTTTCTGATCGTTGACCGATGTCATAATCAACTCGTTGCGTTTAATATAGTATTCCTGAAAGCCGTTATATTTCCCCTCAAAATCATCGTGCCATACCGCAATACCACCTATAATGGCAATTTCTTCGGCACATCGAAGCGAATATTCTATATCATCCTCTTTTACAAAAAACGGCAGCGGATAACCGTGTTTCCGATTCCAATCCGATGGGAAACAATAAAACCACCACGCATTATAATTTCCCTGCGGATAATATGGCACCTCAAATACGTTTTCCCTTACCGTCATATCGGTCCCTGTCCCAATGGAATGAAGATGTTTTCCGTCCCAGTAGGAACCTGCTTCATATTGAGTAATATGATCACTCAAACGTAGCATAGTACCGCCCACAGAAATGCCGTTATATTGGTCATTTCTCACCCTAAGTAAACCATATACCCTCATAATAGATTCACAGTCCAACACAATATCATCATCCATAAACAGTATATGGGTATAGTTTCTGCCGCTTGTCGCTGCCTCATAGTATCCCCGTGAAAATCCTCCGCTGCCGCCCGTATTTCCATTGGGAATTAACGTAATATATGGACTTTCTATCTCTTGTCCGGACAATGTTTTGCCGTTATCCACAATGTAAAAGTGAATATTATCTGTCGTAAATATTCTATTGTTGTCAAGATAAGCGCTTATTTGCCGATGGTTCCTCATCAGGAACTTTTCACGCTTGAACGTGCATATTACAACTGCTATATTCACCGGATTGGTACTGGCAGCAGTTGCCTCAAACGAACCGCTGTAAAGTACGCCGCTTCCCTCAAGGGTAAAATACAGTTGTGAAAATTCCTCGTGCGTATCCAGTTCTGCGATAAAATCGCCTGTCTGAGAGAGAGCAATATGATTTTTTGCAATGCATTTTTCAACAAAGCATCCGTTTTCTTTCCGGACACCAAAAATACGTAAAACAAATAAGCCGCTGACCCTCAGCCTCAAAAAAAGGCTGAGAGGGCGGCTGTATTTCTTGTATTTACCGACAGAAAACGTATTGAAATAGGTATCAAAAGAAACTTTATGCTTGACATACAATACATTTTCCATTTCGCTGTAGTAAGTCTCTCCGCTGTCTGCCCTAAAATACAGTTTGCTTTCAGAGCAAATATCGCTATGAGGAAAAATAATATTTTGTAATACAGTCAAATCAGTTTTCACCGAATTCTTCCTTCACTGCTGTCAAAGCAACGTCAATCACCTTGTCCATATCGTAGTATTTGTAATGACCAAGACGACCACCGAAAATAACATTCGGGGTATTATCAGCAAGCTTTTTGTATTCTTCGTAGAGCTTGTTGTTCTTTTCATTGTTGACCGGATAATATGGTTCAATGCCGGGCTTCCATTCGGAAGAATATTCTCTTGAAATCACGGTTTTGGGCTGTGTACCAAACTCAAAATGCTTGTGCTCAATAATTCTGGTATAAGGTACTTCTCTCTCGGTATAGTTGACTACCGCATTGCCCTGATAGTTATCGGTATCGAGAACCTCCGTTTCAAAACGAACCGAACGATATTCCAGCACACCCAGTTTGTAATCAAAGAACTGGTCAATCTGACCTGTAAATACGGTCTTGTTGATCTTGTCGGCATTGGTCTTGATCCACTCAAAGTAATCCGTACCTGTCAGAACATCGATGCCTTCCAGCATTTTTTCGACGATCGGTGTGTAGCCGCCCATCGGGATACCCTGATATCTTGCATTAAAATAGTTATTGTCAAAAGTAAAACGCAGCGGCAGTCTTTTGATAATAAAAGAAGGCAGATCTGTGCAGGAACGTCCCCACTGCTTTTCAGTATAGCCTTTGATGAGTTTTTCGTATACATCACGTCCCACAAGGCTGAGTGCTTGTTCTTCCAGATTTTTCGGTTCTGTAAGGTTCAGGTCAGCGATCTGATCAGCAATTATTTTCTTAGCCTCGGCGGGAGTCTTGATATTCCAAAGACGGCTGAACGTATTCATATTGAACGGCAGATTATACAGTTCATCTTTATAGACAGCCACAGGAGAATTGATATAGTTATTAAACTCTGCAAACTGATTGATGTAATCCCATACCTTTTTATCATTGGTATGGAAAATATGGGCACCGTACTTATGTACATTAATATCCTCTACTTTTTCACAGTAGATATTGCCTGCGATATGATCCCGTTTATCAATAACAAGCACCTTTTTACCTCTTTTATTGGCTTCGTGTGCAAAAATAGCACCAAATAAGCCTGCTCCCACTACCAAATAATCATACATAATTCATACCAACCTTTCATTGATTATCAAAAATATTATTATGAATATCACATATTGATTTATTGATTGCTTATGCCAAAAAAGCTGACACCATTCTTTTACGCAGCGAACCCGGCGGAAGAAGGTGATACATTATTTTATTAAAGGACATATTGTGAGGGGTGGCACCATCAATTCGTGCAAAATGGGCTCTGGGAATTTCTGCCCACGGAATATCCGTATCATTAACAATATGTGTCATATAGATACCAAACAATCTTTCCGCAATTTTGCCCTGTTCACGAGGATAAAAAAATTCCTTCGGCTTTCGCCTTTCATATTCTTCAATTATACCAAACAACCATTGACTGTAATGATCAAACAACGTTTTTTCCATAATAAACATATTGCAAAAATACGAATAAGTCCCGTTCAGATACCGTTGTGCCGCCTCCAGATATTGCGGATATTGCTCTGCGATAATTTGTGTGATCAAGCTCATATCGTCGAATTCCTGTTGATCCTTTTTATGGTAATAATTTCTTACGCTTGTAAAAATATTTTCTCCGGCGGCTGCAATCACCTGATACTTCTCTGTAAGTGCCGCAACGGCATTATCGTTGACATTGATTTTTTGCAGAATCCGATTGGTCGGTTCGTCAAATATTCTGTATGGTTTTATATTTTTCTTTTTGCTTTGGGCATCCATCACCGTATCTTCCGAGAAATCAAAATATCTGCGTCTGTGCATCAATCCGCACACATCACAATCCAAATTTTTCCACGCCCAGTACTGTACCGTCAATTCGCAGTAGCCGGGATTTCGGTTGGAAATATGATTGCCGCTGTCATCTCTCAGCAAAACCACAGGATCTGTTTTATTATACAATGCCGCTCCTGCCGATACAGGTACAATCCAATTTCCTATCGGTTCACAGGGTGCTTTAAAGACACTTATCAGTAATTTAATATTTTTCATCGGACGCACCACACACGACACAATATATAGCATATGCAATACTATAATAATACTATAGTGAACTACCCATTATTGAAGGCCTATGGGCTTCCTGCTTCATCGTTCTCGTAACCTACTAACTCCACAGGCGTAAATTCGGGCTGAACCATCCCTACCATACTGTTATTGTAACAAAAAAGCTACGTTTTTGTCAACCTTTGAACCATCTAAAGCGGTGGGATTGCAGTTGACTTTCTTTCAAAAAAACAAGTCAACAAGGTCACTGTTTTTTATCACGTAGGAACAGGGTTTTCTCCTCTGCATGACAAATACAATGCCGCACAAATTGCCACAGAAAGTGCAAAATATTCCTGCTCATTAACATAGATATTCAGTTCGTAACCATCTCCCATACATCCCCAGCACTGCTTTTGAGTCATCACAGGACTTTTATCAACATCGTACATTGAAAATCGCCCTTCTGCCATATTTCCTGCAAAGCGGTAGGTACTTCCGTAAATCACAAACGCAAAACACTCTCCCATATAGGGAACCAATACATACAAATGTTTATTGCACTTTACAGAAAAATAACGGAGCATCATATTTTTGTTGGAAATCACGGATACAACTTTACGCTCAGGAGTTTCGATTACCAGTTTCTGCGAAGTTCTTTCCGTCATCAACGACACTGTATATCTGACATTAGCATTTTTGTCCAGCACAACAAAGCCATCGCCGTCACGTTTCAGAAACAGTTTCATTTTCTCCCTCCTGACACCAAGTTTTTATCCACAAGTCTATTGGAAAGATGAACCGCTTTGACCTGCTCGAAAATCAGGCTCGGTGAAACTGTCCAGAATATTCTCGACTTTACCAATAGGCATATGGGTTGCTTTGGAAACGTCATCAGCAGTAATGCATTCATATCCATCAAAGGCCGACATTTCCGCATACATCAGTAAATACACCGCAAAACAGTCTGCTTCCCGCTCAAACTTTGTCACACAAAAACTGGTATTGACACTCAGTTCCACCGTATTGGTTCCGTTATGCAGTACTATATGTCCCAATTCGTGAGCTGTGGTGATCCGTTTTTCATCATCATTCAGACTGCTGTTGATAACTGCAAACGGAACATTGTACATATTCACCGTAAAACCGTTGACGCTTTGCGGCAAATCCTGTTCCAATACAATAACACCCATTTTTTCACAGATTTCATACGGATCTGCCGTACCATATCTTAAAATTAATTGTTTTACTGTTTGCTCTGTTTTATTCATTCGTTCCCCTTCATTATCAAAAAATTATGTTTCACCCATTGACCTCTTATGCTGCTGCCTTGCAATAGCAGCAACCACTTTCAGTGCATCAATAATTTTCATTCGATCTTCGTCATTAAGTGGTGTTCCATCAAACATCAATCCCTGCTGTGCCATCAGTTTTTCGGTCAGTTCGTCAAATACATCCGATACCTCAACACATCCATTTTCTTTTTTGATCATATCTTCTTTTCCCAGGAGGTAATCACTGGACACATTGAATATATCACATAACTTAAGCAAGGTTTCGCTATCCGGTTCCCGTCTGCCTTGTTCATACATTCCTACTGCGGACGGCGATATTCTAAGCATCGCTGCCAACTCTGACTGTGTGAGCTGTTTTTGTTTTCTTAACTCCTTAATTTTATTTCCCAGACTTTTTTTCATAATTACCTCCGTAACAATTAGCTGCTGATGTCATTTTTCAGCAATTATTAATTATTATATCACACGAAAGGTGTAATTGCAAGCATTCTCTAAAAATGCGAAAATTTTTGTCATTTTGCAGAAAATTTGTTCTCTATTTTTATGTAATCGAACAAATTTTCTTATTAGCTATTGATTTTTTTGATTTTTTCATTATACTGATAATCAGGACAAATTCATAAAAAAACACAAAAATGCGATCTTGAATTTTTTTTCAAACGCTGCCATCACAATTTAACTGTCATTTGTCCTACTCGTCAAAAAACGCAAAGGAATCTCACAAGAGAATCATTTGTATGAATTTATTCTTATTCAATTCTACACATTTCGTGTAAAAGAAAGGAGTCCCTATGACATATCAAGAATGGTCCGAGGATTACATCAAGAGTGCTGAAATACTGGAGGAAAAAATCAAAAATCTGAAATCATTCAGAAAAACTGCCCCCGCAAAAATGCTCAAGGAAATCGACGCAAGAATATACATTCTCTATGGGATGTATACCGACTGTAAAAAAATTGCAGAAATGCTTTACTTCAGAAAGGGTGTTGCTTATTGAGAACCAAAGTTTTATCACTCAACGATCAAAATATCAACCATATTTCACTATTAAACTACTTTGTGCCGGACGAACTCTCATCCGTCAACAGAGAAAGAATGCAGAAGATCATAACAGCAGCCATTCATCGTGAACTAACAGAACGCCAATGTATATGCATCGAACTATATTACTTAAAAAGAATGAAAGTAAAAGACATTGCAGCAATTTTGGAAATCAAACCCACTACTGTCTATAAGCATTTAAAAAAAGGCTTATGTTCCCTGAAAAAATGTGCTGTATATCTTTAAGAAGCAAAATAAAAAATAACCCGAATGAATATTCACATCAAATTTGATGATACTATTATTATCCCAATTTATTGGAGGTTAAAACAATGCTGGATAAAATTTCTTTGATTTTGCTGATCATCGGTGGTCTGAACTGGGGTTCGGTCGGTATTTTTCAGTTTGATCTGGTTGCCTGGATCTTCGGAGGCCAGACCGGTATTATCAGCAGAATTGTCTACACACTGGTTGCACTGGCTGCAATATGGTGTATTTCCTTGCTTTTTAGGGATCGTGATGAAGTCTCCCACGATACGTTTGCCCGTCAGGCATAGCGTTTCAGAAGAATTCATCACTATTTGGTACCGCTGAGCATCACCGATACACAGCATCCAAAATCAATGGCACAGCCGCCGTTATGGCTTACAAGTCATAACGGCGGCTGTTTCTTTTTTGCTGTTTTGCGTGTATAATAAACTTGATAACACCTATACGGAGATGAACCGCTATGCATAAACTAATTACTACATTATGCCTGATAACAGTCATTTTGACTGCTGTCAATACACTGCCCCTCAATGTATCTGCTGCCGAAAGCAATCCGTCCTCACTGTCAGAAAGCATCGACGAAAACAAAAACAACGATGATATTCCTTTTGGTATATTTGTCGTTTTAGCCATCATTTCGTCAGCATTGACCTATGTATCCAACAAACGCAAAAACAATGCTCAGGACAACAGCGATACTGCCTATCATAACGATAACGATGAAAGTGACATACTCCCCCACCTATAGAGGTGGAGGCTTCTCGCTCAAGTATGGTAACCCATACAGTATCAACGAGCTATCCCCGTGTGTCCCACGGTTCTGTTTTGTGGTTTATGCTAACGCTATTCTCATACCTTCGTTTCGTATGTTTACAGCGGCATTTACGT